>CAVIXF010000044.1:0-7356 GCA_963646585.1 Candidatus Gastranaerophilales bacterium HUM_1
AGAAAAGTTCTTTTCATAACTAACCTTCTTTAAAAATTTCGCAAATATAGTATTTCGGGCTATTTCTTCCTGCTGCTGCGGCGGCCGGTCGGCTCGGTGCTCTCGACTATGGCCTTGCAGTCGGCCTCGCTGAGGGCTGCGGCGTCGGTCTTGGGCGGAATCTTGTAGTTGCCGCCGTTGAACTTGATGTACGGGCCGTAGTTGCCGTTGATGACGGTGATTCCGCTGTCCTTGAACTCGGCGATGATCTCGTTCGCCTTCTTGTTCCCGCTCTCCTCGATGAGGCCGGCGCACTCCTCAAGCGTCACCGCGAGCGGATCCGCCTTGCGAGGGAGGGAGATGTTCCTGTCCCCGTACTTGATGTACGGTCCGAAGCGCCCCTTGGTGCAGACGACCGGAACTCCCTTGTACTCCCCGACGGTGCGCGGAAGCTGGAAGAGCTTGAGCGCGTCCTCGAGAGTGAGCGTCTCAATGAGCTGGCCGGGCGCGAGATTGGCGAACCTGCGGTTCTCCCCCTCGCCTTTCTGGACGTACGGGCCGAACTTGCCGAACTTCGCCGTGACGCTCTGGCCGTCGGACGGGTCAACCCCCAGTTCGCGGCTGATGTGGCTGTACTCGCCGTTGTGCAGACACTCCTCCACGGTCTTGTGGAACGGAGCGTAGAAATCCCCGATCACCTCGGTCCATTTCAGTCCGCCCTCGGCGATGCCGTCCAGCTCGTTCTCCACGTTCGCCGTGAAGTTGTAGTCGAGTATGCCGCTGAAATTCTTCACGAGGAAGTCGGTGACGATGATTCCGATGTCCTGCGGGAGGAGCTTGTTCCTCTCCGCCCCGACGATCTCGCTGCGGCCGATCTCCGCGATTACCTCGTCCCTCATCTTGAGGTCGGTGACTTTCACTTCCGTCCCGATCTTGTCCCCGATGGTGACATAGCCCCTCTCTCTTGTGAGGGTTCCTACAATCGTCGAATAGGTTGAAGGACGGCCGATTCCGAGCTCCTCGATCTTCTTGATTATCGTCGCCTCGGAGTAGCGCGGCGGTGCGGCGGTGAAACGGCATTCCGCGGTCATCTCCACCTGCTGCACGCGGCTTCCCTGCCTGATGTCCGGAATGATGGCCATCTCGTCGTCGTCCTGCTGCTCGTCGTCCCTCCCCTCGATGTAAAGCCTGAGGAATCCGTCGAAGAGGATCTTCGTCGCCTGCGCGGTGAAAGTGCCGTCGACATTCCCGGCGGAGAGTTTCACGTCGGTGCGGAGGGTCCTGGCGTCGGCCATCTGGGACGCGACGGTGCGCTTCCAGATGAGCTCGTAGAGCTTCTTCTCCTGAGGCGTGCCGTTGATTGACACGCGGTCCATATAGGTCGGGCGGATGGCCTCGTGGGCTTCCTGCGCCCCTTTTGACTTGGTCTTGTAGTTGCGCGGCTTCGAATATTCTTCGCCGTATGTCCGGTTTATGTACTCCTTGGCGGCTCCGATGGCGAGTGCGGAGAGGTTGGTGGAGTCGGTACGCATATAGGTGATGAGTCCGCTTTCGTAGAGCGACTGCGCGATTCTCATCGTCTGGCCCACGGGAAGATGCAGCTTCCGGGAGGCCTCCTGCTGAAGGGTCGAGGTCGTGAACGGGGCGGCCGGGGTGCGGACACCCTCCTTCTCGTCTATGCCGCTCACCGTGAACTGCGCCCCGATGCACCCTCCGAGGAACGCCTTCGCCTCGTCGAGCGTGGCGAACTTCCTGTCAAGCACGGCCTTGAGAAAGACCCCCGTCCCGGTGTTCTCCGGATGGAACAGGGCTTCGACGCGGTAGAACTGCTCGCGCTTGAAGTTCTGGATCTCCCTTTCGCGGTCGACTATGAGCCTCAGGGCGACCGACTGCACCCTTCCTGCGGAAAGCTTCGGCTGCACCTTCCTCCAGAGCACCGGGGACAGCTCGAATCCGACCAGACGGTCGAGCACCCGGCGGGCCTGCTGCGCGTCGACAAGGTCCATATCGATTTCGCGTGGGTTCTCCACCGCGTTCAGTATCGCTGATTTCGTGATTTCCTGGAAGGTGATCCTCCGGGTCTTCTCCTTTTTCAGCCCGAGAGTCTCGAAGAGATGCCAGGATATCGCCTCCCCCTCCCGGTCGGCATCGGATGCGAGCCACACCGTCTGCGCGTCGCCCGCGAGTTTCTTCAGTTCGGAGACCAGCTTGCGCTTGCCGGCGGGGATGACATATTCCGGTTTGAAGCCGTTCTTGACGTCGACGCTCAACTCCTTGTCGTGCAGGTCTCTGATGTGTCCTTCACTCGATCTGACGACATATTCTTCCGTTCCGAGATATTCTTGAATCTTCTTCGCTTTCGTCGGGGACTCGACAATCACAAGATTTTCCGCCATAGATATATATTTCTTAATTAATAAAACCGGGTATGGATTCACGGGCGGTGGCCTATACCTTATATATATGTCGCAATTTTCATTTGCGGCTGCAAAGTAAAGGAGAATTAACCCATATTTCCAAATTTATTGACTAATTTTGCGGCTTCGGGCGGGGTCAGCTCATTCCGGAAACCGCTGAAACTGATGTCGAAACGCTGCCGGAGGCTTCCGAAACGGAAATATGGTTTTTTATGAAAGATAAAGTCAAGAGTAAGATAATCAAGTGGTTCTGGATTCTGTTCCTGTCTCCGGCGGTTCTGCTCGTCATTATGCTTCTTCTCGTCTGGGCGTTCGCGGACATCCCGTCGTTCGAGGAGCTGGAGAATCCGGACAGCAAGCTCGCCACGCAGGTCATCGCCTCCAACGGCGACATCCTGACCACCATCCACGACGAGAACCGCGTGTTCGTAAGCTACGAGGAGCTGTCGCCCTATCTGGTGCAGGCGGCGGTCGCGACGGAGGACTCGCGCTTCTACAGCCATTCGGGGATTGACTTCGTCAGCCTCGGCCGAGTGCTGGTCAAGACGCTCATCGGACGGGATTCGAGCCAGGGGGGAGGAAGCACCATCACCCAGCAGCTCGCCAAGACGCTCTATCCGAGGGCGGACGTGAGCAGCAGAGTCCCGGGATGGTCGAAGGTCAAGATGGTGTGGATCAAGCTGAAGGAGTGGATCACCGCAGTGAAGCTCGAACGCAACTACACCAAGGACGAGATTATGGATATGTATATGAACGCCATCTTCTTCGGAAGCAACGCCTACGGGGTGAAGGCGGCGTCCCAGACTTTCTTCGCCAAGAACCCTTCCGAACTGACGGTCGAGGAGAGCGCCACGCTGGTGGGGATGGTGAACAAGCCGACGCGCTACAATCCGGTCATCAATCCCGACAAGTCGCTCGCCCGCAGGAACTTCGTGATCTCCAAGATGGAGCAGGCGGGCTACCTCACCAAGGCGCAGAGTGATTCCATACAGCAGATTCCGATCAATGTCTCCTCGCACCGGGTGATGGACCACAACGCGGGTCTCGGGCCGTATTTCAAGGATATGCTCATCCGTACGATGAAGGCGGCGAAACCCAAGCGCGGGAATTACTATTACGCCGAGGATTATGCGGCCGACTCGCTCCGCTGGGAGACGGACGGGCTGTACGGCTGGCTTGAGAAGACGCGCAAGGCCGACGGCTCGAAGTACGACCTCTACCGCGACGGGCTGCGGATTTACTCCACGATAGACAGGAATATGCAGCGCTACGCCGAGGAGGCTGTGGCGGAGCATCTGGGCAGGGATCTCCAGCCGGCGTTCTTCCGCGAGCTGAAGCGCAACAGGAACGCGCCGTTCGCTCCGGACGTGGAAGCCCCGGTCCGTGAGCAGCTTATGAAGCAGGCCCGCCGCTGGAGCGACCGCTACCGCGTGATGAAGCGCGAGGGGGCTTCGGATGACGAGATTATTAAGAGCTTCGGAAAGAAGACCAAGATGAGGGTGTTCTCCTGGAAGGGGAAGGGATATGTCGACACCCTGATGACTCCCGACGACTCCATAAAATATTACAAGTCGTTCCTCCGCGCCGCGTTCGTGGCGGTCGAGCCGAACACGGGATTCGTCAAGGCATACGTCGGAGGCCCGGACTACCGCTGGTTCAAATACGACAACGCCCGTCAGGGGAAGCGTCAGGTGGGCTCCACGATCAAGCCGTTCCTCTACTCCCTCGCGATGCAGGACGGGCTGACCCCCTGCACGGAGGTGGTCAACGTCCCGCAGACTTTCATCGTCGGAGACAACACCTGGACTCCCAGGAGCACGGACAGGGACGAGTGGATAGGGCTTACGGTGACGCTGAAATGGGGTCTCACCAAGAGTTCCAACAACATCTCCGCCTACCTTATGAAGCAGTACGGCCCGCACGCGATGGCCGAGATGATGCGCAAGATGGGCATAAAGGGGCATTTCGACGAGGTGGAGTCGCTCTGCGTCGGCGCGACCGACCAGATGCCTTACGATATGATCGCGGCGTTCAACACCTTCCCTTCCAAGGGTATGGCGATAACCCCGATTTTCGTCACCCGCATCGAGGACAATTCCGGGAACGTCCTTTCCGAGTTCACGAATCACAAGCAGGTGGCTGTCAGCGAGTACACGGCCTACGAGATGGTGGATATGATGCGGTCTGTCGTGGATCACGGCACCGGAATCCGGCTTCGCGCCAAATACGGGCTGAAAGGGGAGATCGCGGGCAAGACCGGAACGACCAACGACAACTCGGACGGCTGGTTCATCGGCTACACCCCGACTATCACCGCCGGAGTGTGGGTCGGCGGCGAGGACCGTCAGATCCATTTCAATTCGACGTCGCTCGGAGGCGGCTCGAATATGGCGCTGCCGATCTGGGGGCTGTTTATGAAGAAGGTTCTGCGTGACGGGACGCTCGGAGTGAGCGAGGAGGATCATTTCACTCCGCCGTCCGGAGTGGTGATGGACATCGGCTGCGACGCGCTCGCGACGAAGTCCCCGGGCGAGAAGAAGGTCGCCGTGTCGCAGGAGGCCGCCGAGGAGAACTATTACTTCGAGTAGGGGGATGGAGCTGCATCGGCCGGCTGTCCGGCGCGATTGCATAACCCCGCGATTGTTGAAAATACGCACATAAACTTGAGAAACGTGGATTACGAAAATATAGCCGTGATATACGGCAGCGACTCTTCGGAGTGGGAGATTTCTTGCAGGAGCGGGCGGTTCACCGCTTCGCGGATTGACGGGGGAAAGTACAATGTCTATGAGATATTCGCACGTTTCGGCAGATGGAGCGTCGTCGCGATGCGCCCGAAAGGCGGCGTGCGGGTCGAGTTTCCGGAGACGGACGCGCCTGCGGTCGACAAGACGGACTTCTCCGCCGTCGTCGGCGGCGTGAAGGTCAGGTTCGACTACGCCTACATAATGCAGCACGGCATCCCGGGCGAGAACGGCCAGATGCAGGGCTACCTTCAGATGCTTTCGGTGCCGATGAGCAGCTGCAGCGCGTTCGTCTCGGCGATCACCTTCGACAAATATTCCTGCAAGAACTACCTCAAGGACGTCGATTTCGTGAAATGCGCCCGGGACATATTCGTCCGCAAGGGCGAACCTGTGGACGGGCTCGCGGCCAGGGCCGTGGAGAAGCTCGGGCTTCCTCTCTTCGTGAAGCCGACCGACGGAGGCTCAAGCTTCGGGGTCACCAAGGTGAAGCGGGTTGAGGATTTCGACGCGGCGGTCTCGTTCGCGTTCGAGGACAGCGACTCGGTGCTTGTCGAGGAGGCGGTCGCCGGGCGGGAGATCACCTGCGCGGTCTATTCTGACGGAGGCGGGGCGGTGGCTCTTCCCGTGATAGAGATTGTGACTTCCCGGGAGTATTTCGACTATGACGCGAAATACAACGGGCTGAGCGAGGAGATATGCCCGGCCGATCTCGATGCGGCGACGACCGCTGAAGTCCAGGAGGTTTCAAGGAAGATATATGCGCATCTCGGCTGCTCCGGGCTTGTCCGCATAGACTACATTCTCGCTCCGGACGGGCTCTATTTTCTGGAGATGAACACGATTCCGGGGATGACCGAGGCTTCGCTCGTGCCGAAGATGGTGCGTGCGGCGGGGCTGGATATGACAGATTTCCTGAATACGGTCATAGAGAACACAGGACGCTGACTGGGTCGTCTTGACGGGTGTCGCGGATGGCGGGGAGACCCGGCCCGGCGCGGTGTCTGAACTTGAAGGATGCGGTTAAAGGACTTATATGAACTGGGGAGGGGACGGGTCTCCCGGGAATATCCTGATTCCCGGGAATGTGCCGCGCTGCTCGGAGTCCTGCTTGAGGATGTCCTGAATCTTCCGCGCCATTCCGTCTTCACCGACCCGTCCCGGGACGTCGCCCGGGCAGCCTGCGACCTTTTTCTCGGCTGTGCGCACCGTCTCGCGTCCGGCGAACCGGTTCAGTATGTCGTCGGGCGGGCTCAGTTCTACGGGAGGAATTTCAACGTGTCCCCCTCGGTGCTCATCCCGCGCCCCGAGACCGAGCAGCTCTGCCGCTATGTCATAGAGGATGCGCGGAGGGCGTTTCCCGGCCGGACGGGTGACGTCTCGCGCCCGCTCCGCATTCTGGACCTGTGCACCGGCTCGGGATGCATCGCGTGGACGCTCGCCCTCGAACTTCCGGGTTCGCTCGTGACCGGGGTCGACATATCCCCTGCGGCGCTGGAAACGGCACGGAATCAGAATCTTATGCCGGACGGGGCGGGCGGCTCGCTTTCTCCGACAGCTGCATCTGCTGATCTTTCTCCGCAGCCGGCCTTCTGGGGCGAGTCTGGCCCGGAATCACCCTCCGGAGACGCGCCCCGCCCCGTCCCTCCGCGATTCGTGGAGTCCGACATCCTGCGCGGCCCGGACTCCTTTGACGGAGATTTTGACGGGGACGGTGACGGAGGCGGAGACGCTGACGGATACGGATACGACATCATCGTCTCGAACCCTCCGTACGTCCGTGAGTGCGAGCGACCTCTTATGCGTCGCAACGTCCTTGAACACGAGCCTTCCCTCGCTCTCTTCGTCCCCGACGGCGACCCTCTGAAATTCTTCCGCGCAGTCCGTCTCTGGGCTGACCGACTGCTCCGGAAAGGCGGCCTCGTATTCCTCGAACAGAACGAATTTCTGGCAAATGAGACCGCCGGAATTTTCAACGGCTCTTACGAGGCCCGAACTCGTAACGACTTGTCAGACAGGCCGCGTTTCACCGTCGCAAGGCGATTGTGAAAAATCTGTCTCCGGGGTCGCGGCCTGTTTCCGCCTCCTGAAATCACCCTCTCACGGCCTTCCAGCCGCCATTTTTGAACTTAGCCGTTGAAGTTTTTGTTCAACGGCTAATTCTTCGTCACTTTGTCCCGGAGTTGGACCGGTGATTTCAAAAATCCTTCACGACC
>CAVIXF010000044.1:7366-12282 GCA_963646585.1 Candidatus Gastranaerophilales bacterium HUM_1
GTACTTACTTGTTGTTTCATTCATAAAAATTCGGGTTATGAGAAAAAAATGTATTTGCGGGTCTCCCGCCTGTCTTCCGGGGTTCTTCCGCGTTATGGCTGTGTCGGCCGTCGTTCTGATTTCATTGTCTTGCGAGACCGTTCTGGATAATTCCGCGCCGGAGGGCGGGCACGGGGATGCCGGGACGGAGGAGATAGCCCTTGACCGGGTCGCCACCCTTCTGTCCGCGCTCCCTCTGGAAAAGGAGCATTTCAAGGAGGTATATTCCGCAGTGGAGTCCTCTTCCGGGAACGGTTATGACGAGGAGTACACGATGGCCGACCTCTTCAGCTCCCCCGGCAAGGGCGTGGGGGACAGCGAGACCAAGGCCGCCGCGACCAGAGGGGCCTTCTCCCGTCCGATGCGGGATCTGATAAAGGAATATGTCCGTTCGTCCACCAAGGCCGGGGAAGGGGCCGGCTTCGGAGCCGACCCGGAGGCGTGGCTCGCGTCCCTGGAGTCTTCCGACGTGCAGATCTACTGGCCCTATTCCGAGAACTGGGACGGCGAACAGAGTCCGGTGTTCACTTTCGACCCGGGCGACGGTGCGGAGGTCAACGTCGGCTACCGTGTGGTCGAGGACGAGTACGGAGACCGAAGGATCGAGGAGGTCGAGGTGACGGAGGAGCTGGCCGTGAAGTCGCCCGTATGGGTGGTGAACCGCAATTCCGACTGCGGGTTCACTTCGCTCGACATTATGCGCCGCGACCATCCCGAATGGGACAACGGCGGAGGCGCGATTGTGGTCGGAGGGAAGCGCAACGCCCCCACGAAGACCGGCGGGAAGAACCTCAAGACCCTTGTGCTCAAGAATTTCACTATGCTCCGCCACTACGACTGCTGGTTCGCCGGCGGCTCGGAGTTCTTCGTTAAGGCCGGGTCGGTCAGCGACTTCTACGCGTCCACCGAGGCGGAGCTCCGGCTCTATTCCCCGGCCGTCACGGACTTTATGATCGTGGTCAAGCGCAAGCAGCTCAATCAGCCCTTGCCGTTCAACGCCGTGCTGGTTTCTGACTGGTCGGAGGACCTGAGCCAGATCGCCTTTATGATCACGGAGGACGACGGGGGCACTCTGACCCAGTGGAAGTGCTCCGCAATAGTCAAAGTGGCCTCGAAGAGCTACGGCATCGACATCTCCCTGCCGTTCAACAGCCGGGACGACATAGTCTGGCGCGGGCAGCTCAGCCGTCGCTACATCGAGGCCACCGACAACATAGCCGGCCATTTCGGAGGGGTGGACATCACCTTCGAGGTGCAGGAATATTGAGACGCCCCTCCCTCTATGGCGAAAATGTCAGTTTTTCGGGCGCATTTGCATATTTCCGGCAAATATTTCCTAATTTTGTGGTTCGTGCGTCCACGACGGCGGCGGAAACACTGTTTCCGCACCCGGTTGCTGTCGCGGACATAGAGTTAGGAAATATATAAATCACTGTTTATGAGGAAGATATTACTCGTCATCGCGGCGGCTTTCGCAACTGCCGTCACTGTTTCTGCGCAGGATATGGCGCAGGCTACTGAAACTTACAACAACGGAGCGATGGCTCTTCAGGCCGGGAACTATTCCGAGGCTCTCGAAGGCTTCAAGTCGGCTCTAACAATGGCCGAGGCCTGCGGAGAGGAGGGTGCTGACATCGTCGAGAACTGCAGGCAGTACATTCCGAAGATTATGCTCTACATCGCCAAGGACTCCATCAAGGCGGAGAAGTATGACGAAGGTCTCGCCGAACTGGACGGGGCGATAGCGCAGGCGAAGGAATATGAAGTGGAAGAGGTTGTGACCGAGGCGGAAGGCCTTGTCCCTCAGGTATATATGAGCAAGGCGGGAGACCTTATGAAAGCACAGGATTACGCCGGCGCGGCCGCAAGCTACAAGAAGGCGGCCGAGCTTGATCCGACAAACGGAATGGCGTATCTCTATCTCGGACAGGCTTATGCCAAGGCCGGCGATTCAGCCAATGCCGAGGCTGCGTACATCGCGGCGGCCGCAAACGGTCAGGAGAAGTCTGCGAACAAGCAGCTTTCCAACATCTACCTCAAAAAGGCCCAGACGGCCTACAAGTCAAAGAAATATGCTGACGCATACGACGCCGCGATGAAGTCCAACGGCTACGTCGAGAACGGCAACGCCCTCTATTTCGCAGGATTGTCCGCGCAGAATCTCGGCCAGAACGCAAAGGCGCAGGAGGCTTTCGAGCAGTTCCTCGCCACCGCGCCGAACGACAAGAAGGCTCCGGACGTGAAGTACACGCTTGCCGTGATGCATCAGAACGCCGGCGACAAGGCGAAGGCGATCGAATACTACAAGCAGGTTCTGACCTCGCCGAAGTACGGAGAGTACGCGAAAGCCCAGATCTCCGCGCTTCAGAAGTAGTAAGATGCAAGTTTCGCCCTTGCGGAACTTGGCAAGGGTTTCTCGAAATTTAGGTTAGATGAGAGAACTCGAACTGCTCGCTCCTGCGAGGAACATTGAAATCGGCATCGCGGCCATCGACTGCGGTGCCGATGCCGTTTATCTCGCCGGCCCGTCTTTCGGGGCGAGGCAGGCGGCGGGCAATTCCGTGGAGGACATCCGGGAGCTGTGCAGCTATGCACACCGTTTCGGGGCGCGGGTTTTCGTGACTCTGAACACGATTCTCTTCGACGGTGAGCTTGAGGACGCCCGCAGTCTCGCGCTCGCCGTGCAGGAGGCCGGGGCTGACGCGCTGATAGTGCAGGACTTCGCCCTGCCGGCCTTCGAGCTGGAGCGTCCGGAGGAGCTGACGATTCCTCTGCACGCCTCCACGCAGTGCTCCATCCGGACGGCGGAGGATGCGCGGAGGATGGACGCGCTCGGATTCTCGCGGATCGTGCTTGAGCGGGAGCTCCCCCTCACGACTGTCCGTGAGATATGCTCTTCGGTGAGCTGCGAGGTGGAGGCGTTCGTGCACGGGGCGTTGTGCGTTTGCTACAGCGGGCAGTGCTACCTCTCGCAGATGCTGTGCGGACGGAGCGCGAACAGGGGCGAGTGCGCACAGGCCTGCAGGTCGAGGTATGACCTCGTGACCGCAGACGGCAGACCGGTGCTGCGGCCGGGGGCTTCTTTCCGGGATTTCCCCGGCGATTTTCCGGGCGGTTTTCCGGACGATTTCCCAGGCGGTTTTCCGGACGGTTTTCCGGACGGTTTTTCCGGCGATTTTCCGGACGGTTTTCCCGAAGAGGCGTCGGACGGCTTCTCCCGGCGGCGTGCGGCATCCCGGCCGAAACCGCTCGCCGAGAACCGCACCTTGCTGTCCCTCAAGGATCTGAATCTGATTGACAGGCTTCCGGAGATGGCAGAGGCCGGCGTGTCCTCGTTCAAGATTGAGGGGCGGCTCAAGGGCATATCCTACGTGCGGAATGTCGTGGCGGCATATTCCCGGGCGTTGGACGTACTGGTCGCGGCGAATCCCGGTCGATACCGCAGGGCCTCTTTCGGGCGCAGCGTCCCGGCTTTCGCCCCCAGCCCGGAGAAAAGCTTCAACCGTGGGTTCACGCAGCTGTTTTTCGACGGGAAGCGCGGCCGCTGGGCCTGCCTTGACGCGGGGAAGGCTCTCGGCGAGGAGGTCGGGACGGTTTCCGCCGTGTCTCCTGCCCGGGACGGCGTGCGGATTACCGTAAGGCCGTCGGAACGGAACGCGGGCGGTTTGCGGTTCAACAACGGGGACGGCTTCGTTTTCATCGGGCGGGACGGCGTCGAGAGGGGCTTCCGGGCGGATGTCTGCGACGGGAACGTGCTTTTCTGCGGGCGTGGGGGCGTCTTCGGCTCGCTTTCCGTCGGGACTCGGCTTTATAGGAATCTCGACGTCGCTTTCGAGAAGGCGGTCGCAGGCGGGGCTGTCCGCAGAATCGGGGTCTCCCTCTCGGTGAAGATAACTGTAGCCGGCGATGCGGACGTCAGCGGAGAGGATGCCGTTGAAGAAGAATCCTTTTCTACTATAAGTGAGCGCAGTTCAAATTTATTTGAGACTGCCGGACGGGGGAAAGCGGTGATTGAAAATCAAACTGCTGCTGCCTCGGAGAACAGGCGTTTCAGAATCAGCATCGACGCGGCGAGCGAGGACGGCCGCGAATACAGATTCGTCACGGAGACGGTCACGGAGCAGGCGCGGAATCTGGAGCGCATTCTCGAGATGATTCGCGGACAGCTCGGCAAGGGAGGCGGCGTCTACGGATTCTCCGTCGCCGGAGTCTCGTTTCCGGAGAACTCCCCGCTTCCTATGCTTTCGGCCGCGCAGCTGAACGGGATGCGGCGCACCATAGCCGAAGAACTTGACCGCCTGCCCTGCGGAACAGCCCCGTTGAGACGGTCGGCCGTCCGCGATGCCCTACCGGAAGAGCTGCGCTTTCCGAAAATTATTGATTATAAGAGAGATGTGGCAAACTCCCTTGCCGCCGGGCTGTACCGGAGACTCGGAGCGGAGACGGTTGAGCCGGCTTATGAGATTCGCGGGCGCGAGCCGTCGGCGGCAGCCCCGAAAGGCGGTGTCGAACTGATGCGCAGCAGGTACTGCATCCTCTATGAACTCGGATTCTGTCGGAAGACTCCGGCATATTCGCGTCTTGCCGCCGCCAACAACCTGAAAGACGGGCTGTTCCTCCGCAACAACGGCCGTCTCCTCCGCCTCGGCTTCGACTGCGCCTCCTGCGAGATGACCGTCCTGGACGCAAAATGATGGGGGCGACTGAAATGGTTTCAGTCGCCCCTTTCACCTCTTAACCCCCGCAGGCTGTCTTCTGCGACCCCTGTAGGGGTATCTCGCGCCTCCGCCCAATCAGTATCGTATCCCGGTCAGAAACAGCGCGTTGCCGGGGACGGACTCGCCCGCGTCGCCGCGTTTCCCTCTCCGGAGCAGCTC
>CAVIXF010000045.1:0-12248 GCA_963646585.1 Candidatus Gastranaerophilales bacterium HUM_1
GTTCAAACTCCCCCTCCCGTCCCCCATTGCGGGGGAAGTGGCGTTCCGTTTGCCCTATCAACACAATCCTCCGCCACCGCAAACTTCACGAGTCCGCTGAAGCGGACTTTCGATGCCGACTGGACAATCCCACTTCGGACTTGGGATGCCGGCTGAACAATCCCACGGGGAATCGCATCTCACTGCTGCCCGTGGCGGGCGGTGATGATGTTGCGGGCGAGGGCGTTGGCGCAGACGAAATTCTTGAGCTCCTGGCAGTCGGTGTCGAGGATGCTGTGCCTGTCGCCCTGCCAGAGAATGCTCCCGCCGCTGATGAACGCAATCTTGTCGCCGATTTCGAGAATGGAGTTCATATCGTGGGTGTTCACCACCGTGGTCATATTGAACTCCTTCGTGAGGTCGCTTATCAGCCTGTCAATCAGGATGGAAGTGTAGGGGTCGAGGCCGGAGTTCGGCTCGTCGCAGAACAGATAGGACGGATTCAGGGCGATGGCCCTCGCTATGCCGACCCTCTTCTGCATCCCGCCGCTCAACTCGTTGGGATATTTGTCGTCGGCGTTCAGCACGTTCACCTTCTCAAGACAGTACTCCGCCCTCTCCCGCATCTGCGCCGGAGTCCAGTCGGTGAAGAACTGCATAGGGAACATCACGTTCTGGATGACGGTGGCGAAGTCGAACAGCGCGCTGCTCTGGAACAGGATCCCGATTCTCTGGCGCAGAGCCTTCTTCTCCCCGTAATTCATCGCGGAAAGCGGTTCGTCGCCGTAAAATATCTCCCCGCTGTCAGGCTCGATCAGCCCTATCAGATTCTTGAGCAGCACCGTCTTCCCCGAGCCGCTCGCCCCTATTATCATATTGCACTGCCCCGGGGCGTATTCCACATTGATGTCCTTGAGGACCTCCACGCCGTCGAAACTCTTATGCAGATGCTCCACCCGTATCATAGTAAACTTCAATACAACATAGTAAGACTCAATACAACATAAGCTGGGTCACGATGAGGTCGAACATCAGTATAAGGATGCTGGAGACCACTATGCTGCGCGTGCCCGACCTTCCCACTCCGAGAGAGCCGCCCCTTGCGTAATAGCCGTTGAAAGCCGCCACGGAGGAGATGATGAAGCAGAAGAGAGCTATCTTGAAGCAGCTGTAGAATATATAATATCCATTGTAACAATATCTTATTCCGGTGATATACGAAGGAGTCGGGATTATTCCGGTGACGGTCACGACTATCCATCCCCCCACCAGCCCGAGGCCGAGGCTCATAAGCATCAGGAACGGACTGAGCAGAGTGGCGGCGGTGAGCTTGGGGAGCACGAGGAATCCGGCCGAATTGACCCCCATCATATCCATAGCGTCAATCTGTTCAGTTATCCGCATACTTCCGAGTTCCGAAGATATGCTGGAGCCCATCTTCCCGGCGAGAATCAGAGCCACCATCGTGGAGCAGAACTCCAGAATTAGGCTCTCCCGGACCATATAGCCCACATACATCTTGTCTATGAACGGATTTTCGAGGTTCGACGCCGTCTGAATCGCGAGAACTCCGCCGATGAACAGGGATATCACCCCGACTATGACTATGGAGGAGAGAATCAGCTTGTCGCATTCAAGCACGAACTGCCTCCAGAACAGCCTCCGCTTTTCCGGCTTGCGGAAGACCTGCCTGAGGAACAGATAGTACCGGCCCGTCGATTCAAAAAATTTCCTTATCATACCCGCAAAATTACCACTTTTGTAAGCATTAAAAAATAAGTTGGCGCAGATTTTTGAAGGAGTCTGGATTAAAAAGACAAATAAAGATCACCAAATTAGTTTCTAATGATTACTTTTTCTTTTTCTTGAGGTTTTTTCTCTTTTATACGGCCATATTTGGAAAAACAAATTTCAGATATGCTGATAAACATTCACAGCGCGAAATGCGTCGGCGTGCAGGCGGTGCGGGTCACGGTGGAGGTGGACATCTCGACCGGGATAGGGATTCATCTCGTGGGGCTCGCCGACGCGGCGGTGAAAGAGAGCCTGCTCCGGACCGTCACCGCCCTGCAGTCGCTCGGATTCAGGATTCCCGGGAAAAGGATAGTGATAAACCTCGCCCCGGCGGACATACACAAGAACGGAAGCGGCTACGACGTGCCCATAGCCCTCGGAATCATCGCGGCCTCCGGGCAGCGGGAGCTGAGGGACATCGAGGACTACATAATAATGGGAGAGCTCGGACTCGACGGAACGGTGCGGCCGGTGCCGGGTGCGCTGCCGATTGCGGAGCTGAGCGTCTGCGAGGGGAAGAGGGGCTGCATAATCCCGCTGGAATCGGCGCAGGACGCCGCTGACAGCTATCCGGACAGGGTCTACGGAATCAAGGACCTTCTGGAGGCGATACGAATCCTGGAGGGGCGGGAGGATGTAAGCGACTGCCTCATCCGCAACAGAGCCGGGGAATGCGTCGGCGGGCTGCGGGACGGAGAGAGGGCTCCGGAGGCGATGGACTTCGCGCAGATCGCCGGGCAGGAGGGGGCGAAACGCGGGATGGAGATCGCGGCGGCGGGAGGTCACAACATAATAATGGTGGGGCCGCCGGGGTCGGGCAAGTCCTCGCTGGCGAAGGCCCTCACCGGGATACTGCCGCCTATGTCGAGGGAGGAGTCAGTCGAGACCAGCAAAATCTACTCGGTGGCCGGGATGTACGGGCACAGGGGGCTGATGACGGCGCGGCCGTTCCGCTCGCCGCACTACAGCGCGTCCCTCCCGGCTCTGATAGGCGGCGGCTCGGACAACATTCTCCCCGGGGAGATCTCGCTCGCCCACAACGGCGTGCTTTTCATCGACGAGTTCTGCGAAGCCCCGAAGAAAGTGACCGAGGCGCTGCGCGGGCCGCTGGAGGACAAGAGCATAACGGTCTCGCGGCTGAAGAGCAAGGTGACCTTCCCCGCCTCGTTTATGCTGGTGGCCGCCACGAACCCCTGCCCCTGCGGCTATTACGGGGAGGGTGACAGATGCCGCTGCTCCGTAGGACAGAGGATGAACTATCTCGCGAAGCTGTCCGGGCCGATGATGGACCGCATCGATATCCAGCTCTGGCTGCACCCCGTGGAGGCCTCCAGGCTCGTGCGCCGGAGCGACGCAGAGAGCAGCGCGGCGGTCAGGGAGCGCGTGGTCAGGGCGAGAGAGATCCAGAAGACCCGCTTCGAGGGGGAGGGGATATACACCAACGCCGCGATGGACAACCGTCTGCTCGGGAAGCACTGCCCTCTCGACGACCGATGCGCGACTTTTCTGGAGAAGACGGTGGAGAAGATGGGGCTTTCCGCGAGAGCCTGTATGCGCATCATCCGCATAGCCAGAACGATAGCCGACCTCGAAGGCAGCCGCGACATCAGCATCCTCCACCTCTCGGAAGCCGCCTCGTTCCGCTTTATGGATAAAGCCCGCCTGTGAGGGGAAGGGGCTTCTCCAGGAGGGGGCGGACGGCAACCGGATGGCCGGGGACAACACGATGGCCGTCATAGACGACGTCGAGAACCCGCCCGAGGGGGGCGGACGGCGATTGCGGCGGCCGGAAACGGCGGAAAGGATTACTGACGGGACAGGCTCGTGTAGGCGAGGACGACAACCGGGCGGGCGGAAACGGCGGAAAAAATTACTGACGGAACAGGCTCGTGTAGGCGAGGACGGCGGAGCGGTAGGAGATGAGCGCGTCGATGCGGGCGGAAGAGTCGCGGCGGCATTCGGTTTCGGCCTGGAGGAGGTCCTGAAGCGGCGCGAGCCCGGCGGCGTAGTTGGAAAGCGCGACGTCGTAGAGGCGGCGGGACTGCGAAAGAGCCTCCTCGGCGAGCTGCCACTGGTCGTAGGCCGAAGTGAGGTCGAGCCAGAGCTTGCCGACCAGAAGATGCAGCTGCTTCTCAAGGTACTCCCGTTCATTCGCAGCCTTCTCGACCCTTGTGTCAAGCCGCTGCGCCTTGCGTGCGGTCTTCCCCCAGTCGGAGAGCGGAATCTTGACGAGGGCGAACGCCACTGCGTTGCCTCTGGTCTTGTTGTAGAGATCCGACCAGCCGGCCGTCGCCCCCACGGAAATCTGCGGGAGAGCCTCCCCCACCGCCATCCGCTTCTCCAGCCGTCCGGCCTCCTCCCTGACGGAAAGCAGGCGCGTCTCCTGCATACCGTCCACGATTTCGTCCTCGTCCCTCCAGTAATGCTCCGGGGCGAGAGGCTCGGTCTCCGCGCCGTCGAGGACTATCGCGTCAAGATACGGGCGGTCAGCCGTCGCGGCAGAGGAGACGAGACTGTAATCGAGGGATATGGAGTTGAAGAGGTTCATCCTGGCGAGACGTATGCCGCTCCGCGCCTTCTTCTTCCCTGCGGCGAGCTCCCCGCGCCTGTGCTCGATTCGGAGCAGGTCTGTCTCCGCCGCGAGACCGGATGCGACTGCCGAGCGCACATTGGCGCAGAGGGTGTCGAGGGTGGTTTCGAGATGTTCGAGAGTCTCCAGCTTGTCTTCAAGCGAGACCACCTGCCACCAGAGACTGTCGACGGTCTCGACCGTCTCGCGCCGGCTTATCCCCCGCCGGAGTTCGGCCGCCTCGACCCCGAGGGCGGCGAGACGGTTGCCCGTGACGATGCGGCCGCCGGCATAGACGGGCTGCAGCGCGGTCACGCCGGCCGACCATCCCCGCTCGAACGAGCTGTACCGGGTGCGTATCCCGTACATAGACCCGAAGGACTCGGCCTCCCTCTGTAGATTCCAGGCGAAGTCGTTGTTGCCGAGGATGTCGGTTATGCCGATGTCAAGCAGGGGGTTCTGCGCCATATAGCCGAACGCCGTCGCGGACACCCTCGGGAAATATTCCGCGAGAGCCTCCTGCTTCTGAAGTCTGGCGGCGCGGACGTCCAGTTCCGAGTTCTTCGCATAGACATTGTTCTCCAGAGCCATCCTCCGGCAGTCCTCAAGCGTCAGCGGGCGGGCCGGAGATTCATCACCTGCGGCAGAGCCGCCCTTCCCCCCGGAGACTGCGGGCTGCGCTGCGAGGTCGGGAGAAAGCGGGGCCGCGAAGAGGGCGAGGGCCGCCGCGACGGCCGCGAATGATTGTATTTGTATGAATTTCATCATATTCCCGAATTTTTATTCAGCCTGTACGGAGGCTTCCGAAGAAAGCGAAGGAGACGGGACGGAGACCTGTCTGTCCGACCGGCGGAAAATCTGCCAGTATGAAACCGGCATTATCAGAGTGATCAGTATGACGGAGAGCATAGTCCCGAAACATATCACCACGCCCATAGGCATCCACAGGGAGTCGGCGCTGATTATCATCGGCAGCACTCCGAGAGCCGTGGTGCAGGAGGTGAGGAAAATCGGGCGCATACGGCGTTTCCCGGCGAGTTCGGCCGCCTCCTTCAGCGGAACGCCCTGCTCGAAACGAAGCTCCTCCGCATATTCGAACATAAGGATTCCGTTGCGGACGATGATTCCGACAAGAGAAATCAGCCCGAGAACGGCGGTCATCGAGAAGTCGAGCCCGAAAATCCACAGCCCGAGAGACGCGCCGAAAAGGCAGAGCGTGCTCAGGATGAGGGTCAGGACGGCGAGCGAAATCTTCTTGAAGTGGAAAAGCAGGAAGAAGAACAGAATCATCACGGCGGCGATGAACGACAGGGCGATTTCCGGGCCGACTGAGCCGTTCACGCTGTTCAGCCCCCCGAGTTTCACGCTGACCCCTTCGGGGATGTCGGCCGAGGCGAGATATTTCCTTATCGCCCTTATCGCGGTGGGCTGGCTGCGCCCGAACTTCATATCCGCGCTCACCACGACCGCCTGTTTCCCGTTGATTCTCACCAGCGAAACCGGATTCCATTCCGGAGAGACCGACGCGACCTGACGGACAGGCACCGCCACGCCCGGGACAGATGTCGGGACGAGGGTGTTGGAGATGGTCTCATAGTCCGGGTCGGAGTTCATCGCGACGGAATAGAGGTTCACCGGGATCTCGTCGTCCCCCTCACGGAGCGAGGTCAGCCGCACACCGTTCATACCTGCGGCGAGCGAGAGGTTCATCAGCGTGCGGTTCACTCCGACCCTGACGGCCTCGTCGCGGTCGAGTTCGAGAGACACGCCCGAAGTGAACCAGTCCGCGTCGGAATGAACCCATTTGAGCATATCGAGTCCGGACATATATGCCTTCAGCGAATCCGCGACTGCCTGAATCGCATAGTAGTCATCCCCATAGACCTCGACCTCCACGGGGGCGGTGACCCCCTGATAGTCCATCTGTTTCACACGGACTATGGCCTCGGGGAAATAGTTCTCGAAATAAGTCCCGTATTCGTCGAGAAAAGTCTCCGTGTCCTTGTTGGACTTGGTGTTCACGATGAGCTGCGCGACGTTCTTTCCGGGAAGAATAGGGCTGTAGGTGCAGTGGAAACGAGGGGTTCCCGTACCGATGAACTCGGTCACGGAGGTGACTCGCCTGTCCCGGCGGAGCATATCCGCGAGGGAGTCGGCCACCTCGGTCATCCTGTCGATGCCGGCGGAAGGGTCGAGGCAGACCTCGACGGCGAACACCGGACGGGCGGCCATAGGCATAAGCTGTATGTTCATCTTCGAGAACATCAGCAACCCGAGGGCGATTGCCGCGACTCCCGAGAGAATCGTGACCGCAGGATGCCTGAAACATTTGTCCTGTAAGAAGTCATAGCCCTTCTGAAGGCCGGAGAACAGGGCGTTCTGGAATCTGGTGATGATGTTCCCGCGCCCGCTGTCGCTCCGCGCCGAAGAGATGAATCGCACCTCCATAGACGGGACGACGAGCACGGCGTAGGCGAGCGAGGTCATCAGCGAGAACGCGATCACCCAGGGGAAAGTCTTGACGAAGTCGCCGAGATAGCCGGTGATGATGCCGGTCATCGGGAAGAACATCGCGCTTATCGCGAAAGTCGCCATAAACATCGGCGAAAACAGCTCCTGCGCGCTCGCCGTGGCTGCGTCCAGACGCGACATCCCCCGTCCGAGCTTGTCCATATAGCCGTCCATCGTGATTATGGAGTCGTCCACGATCATCCCCAGCACGACGATTAGCGCGGCGAGCGAGACCGTGTTGAGGCATATCCCGAAGAAATACATCAGCGCGAGCGCGACGGCGGTGCAGACCGGGACTCCGGAGGAGGCTATCAGCGCGGAGCGCATCGGGAAGAGCAGGAGCATCACGAAGATGACCACAAGCATCGAAATCACGAGGTCGCGAAGGAAAGACCACACGGAATCCCCCACGACCTTCGGCTGGTCGGTGATCCGGGACACCTTGAGGCTGTCCGGCGCGTCCGCCATAAATTCGGCGAGCACGCGGTCCACCTCCTTCCCGAACGCCACGATGTTGTTGTCCGGGCTCATACTTATGGAAAGGACGACGGCGGTGTTTCCGTCGTAGGAGACGAGCGACGACGGCTCCTTGACGCGCCTTTCAATCGTCGCGACGTCCTTCAGGCGGAGCGTCCTCCCGTCCGTGGACGACCAGATTATCTTTTCGGCAAGCTCCTGCTCGTCGGTGACGGTCTTCCGGATATGAACCGGAGAGGACATTCCCTCCGAGGACAACGCGCCTCCGAGCGCCTGAAGGCCGGCCGTCTGATATTCAAGCATAAGCGAAGACGGGGATATGCCGTAGGCGGCGAGCCTGTCCATATCCACGTTCACCGCAATCTCCTCGCTCTGTGTTCCTATTATCTTGACGCTCGCAAGCTCAGGAATGGCGCGGAGACGGTCGGAAAGGTCGTCGGCATATTCCTTCATCTCCGAATATCCCTTGTCCGACGATTCGAGGGCCACGAGAACCGAGGTGAGGTCGCTGAAGTCGTCGAGAACGACGATCGCGAGCACGCCCGGAGGAAGAGTCTGCTTGAACGAGTTCAGCTGGAGGCGTATCTTCGACCAGGTCTCGTTCTTCTTGTCGGCGGAAGTGGTGATGTCGGTGTAGACATAACAGATGCCGTCACGGCTCACGACCTTGGTGTTCTTCCGGCTGATCTCCTTCATCGAGAAGAGGAACTTTTCGAGCGGCTTCCCGACTTCCTCCTCCACCCGGGTGACATCGGCCCCCGGATATACGGCCGCGATGAGCCCCTGCTTGATTTCGAATGTCGGGAACTCGTCCTTGTCCATATTGGCGAGGCCGAATATGCCGCCGCCGATGAGCAGGACGAGGAAAAGTATGACTATGTTCTTGTGTTCTATCGCCCCTCGGACGACCTTCGACACAAAACCCGCTTTCTGTTCCATATCATTCGGAAATCGTCTCCACCTTCATCCCTCCGCTGACTTTCGCCGCGCCCTCGACTATGAGGCGGTCGCCCTCCGAAAGCCCCGAAAGAATCTGCACGCCCCTGCCGGCGAAGTCCCCGACGGTGACATATTTCTTCTCGACGACATCCCCGCCGCCGACCGTCCAGACATAGCGTCCGGTCTTGTCGATGCGGACGGCGGAGGCCGGAATCACGGGAATCCCGTCAGAACCGTCAGTGGCGGTGCGGAACACGACCTTGCATATCATCCCCGGCATAAGCCCGTCAAGCGGGGTGTCGAGTTTCAGGGCGCAGTCGTAGCTGTGCGAGAGCAGCGAGGCGTCCACGCCTTTGCGCACCATCCGGGCGCGGACAGGAGTGTCGGAGAGAGCCGTCACAGTCACCTCCGCCGGCGACCCGACGCGGCAGGCGGCGATTTCAGTTTCGGGAACGGCGATGCCGATTTCCATCGAGTTCAAATCGACTATCTTCGCAATCGGCTGACCTATCGTAAGTTCCTCACCAGTCTCCGCGAAGATTTCGCTGACGGTCCCCTCGAACGGAGCCTTCACGGAGCAGTCCTCCGCGGCCTTACGGGCGGTGCGGAGAGCGGCTTCGGCGCGGGCAAGCTCCGTCTCGACCTCCACCACTTTCACGGCCGGGACGCTTCCGTTGTCCTTCACCGCACGCAGACGGTCATAGCCGTCCTGCGCCTGGCGCAGCGTGGCCTCCGCCGAGGCGAGCGCGCTCTCCACGGTCTCGGAACGGACCAGCGCGATGCGCCCGCCGGCCTTGACCCGCTGGCCTTCCCTGAGGTCGACGGTTTCAAGCTTCGCCGGGAAAGGCGAGAGCACGGTCGCGCTTTTCGACGACTCCGCACGCCCGATATATGTTCTCACGGAATACGGCTCCGCCGCCTTCACGACGGCGACTTTCACCCTCACGGGCGTTCTACCAGCATCTTTTTTCTTCAGAATCCCGCCGCCGCATCCGGCGATGAGGACTACCGCCGACAGCAGGGCGGCCGCGACTCCGCAAACTTCACATATCTTCTTCATATATACCTATGATTTATCTAACTTATTTATGTGCGTAGCTTATCTCCCTTTTCAACCTTTTAGGGACCGACTTGCATTAACCCCTCCCTTATGTTTATTGACCCCTCCCGTCCCCTTTACAGGGGAAGTGGTGCTCCGTTTTGCCCTATCGCCACATCCTCTCCCTTCGCAAACTGCGCACGGCGCTTTTGCGCCTTGTCGCTTTCACGGCCTTGCGGATTTTCACAATCTTGCGGCCGGCGTCAGTCATTGACCTTGGCGACACATTTGACGGAAGACGACTCTATCGTATATTCATACAGGGAGTTGGAGCCTCCGCCGGCATAGTCGAGGGTGAATATCACCACGTCGTCATATTTCTCGCCCCTTCCGCTGACAGTCACATCCAGCTTGGCGGAGACCGCCCCGTCACTGATGGATATGACGCGTTTGAGCGGGGACAGGACAAGAGCCTTCCCGTCGACCTCCGCGTCGAAGACCAGCAAATCGCCGCCTATTATGTTCATAGTCACCGCCATAGACTTTCCTCCGGTCGCCACTATGTTCATCTGCCCCGACTCGGCCGAGAGCCGATGGGTGAAAGTGACGTCGTCGTCCTCCGTCTGAACCTTCGACTCCCTGACGACGGTGAGCTGCCCTCCCGTCTTGAACGAATAACCGCCCTCGAAGCGCCTCGTTCCTTCCTTTTCGCAGGAAGTGAGCGCGACGAGCACCGAGAAAATCCCGAGCGCCGCCGACAAAATCCTATTTTTCATAATCATACATCTGAATTTCATAAATATCCCCAAATTATTTACGGCCTGCGGACAACCTCAGGCATCGCATTTCTCGCAGCTGCCGTTTATGAGGTAGTCGATCATTTCGTTGTAGGTGGAAAGCACCGCCGCCTTGTCCTTCGCCACAAAGTACTGTATCTCAATGCCTTTGAGCAGCGTGAGCAGCATCTCGGAGAACGCCTCGGGATTGACCCCGTCCTTGAGCGCACCGATTTCTTTCCCCCGCCCGCAGACTTTAAGAAAATAGTCCTTCTCCCAGCGGTCGAAAACCTCCCGGACCTCGTGCACGACATCACCGGCGCTGTCCGGGACATCCGAATACTGGGCGACGGTGAACTGAGGATAGACCCTCATCCCGATGATGAGCGTCATCCTGTTCTTGAGATATTCCTTGAACCTGCAAGGCTCTTTCTCCGCGCTTTTCGACCAGATTTCAATCAGCCGCGACTGGACGGAGGCGAACTCCCGCGAGAGAACCTCACGCAGAATGTCCTGCTTCCCGTTGAAATAGTAATAGACGGAGGTCTTGGTCTTGCCGATGCGCCCCGCAATGTCCTCCAGCGTGGTCTTCTCGTAGCCGTAGCGCTCGAAAAGCTCCACGGCCGCCTCCATAATCTTTTCCCTTGAACTGTTCTTCATCGTCATTTAATACCGCCCGCATAACATCCCCCGAAATCCCCTTTTTCTCCGGGCGGACGGTCTCAAACAAAGCAGATGCCAAAGTTTTATAATTTGAACAATCAGGTAAAGTATTCAAAACCTCCCCTCCGACATCATCGATAGTGGCTCCGTAACTCCCTTTTTTTGACAGTTACGGAGGAGGTATCGGCGATAGTGGCTCCGTAACTCCTTTTTTTTGACAGTTACGGAGGAGGTATCGGCAAAAATATTCTATATTTGCAGCATAATCACCTCCCTCAAAATGAAACAGAATCCATCCATAATCGGGCGTCAGTACGAGCAGAAGCTCATTCAGGACTATATGCAGTCGGACAAGTCCGAACTCATCGCAGTTTACGGGAGAAGGCGGATAGGAAAAACCTATCTCGTCAAGAAAAGTTTCGACGAGAAATTCGACTTCTGGTTCACCGGAATGTACGAGACCTCCCGGGCGGTGCAGCTCACGCAGTTCCGCAACGAACTTGAGCGCTGCTCCGGAGAAAAGTCCGCCGCGTTCAAGAACTGGTTCGAAGCATTCGACGCACTGCGCGATCACCTGCTTTCGCTGAAGAAAGAGAAGCTCGTCGTTTTTCTCGACGAACTCCCGTGGATGGACACGCCCAAGAGCAATTTCATCGCCGCGTTCTCCAATTTCTGGAATATGTGGCCCTCTTCCGAGTCCCGGCTGAAGCTCTTCGTGTGCGGCTCCGCGACGACCTGGATGACAAGCCACATCATCGGAGACAAGGGCGGGCTGTACGGGCGGGTGTGCAGACCGATTTATCTGTCGCCGTTCAGCCTCGGCGAAACGGAGCAGTACCTCACCCGGATGAAAGGAATCGACATCGGGCGCTATCAGATTATGGAAATCTATATGATTCTCGGAGGAGTCCCCTACTATCTGGATATGATTGAAAAGGGGCTTCCGCTGAATCAGCGCATAGACAACCTCTTTTTCAGACAGGGGGCTCCGCTGCGCAATGAATATGAGTTCCTCTTCCGTTCATTGTTCAAGGACTCGGTGTTCCACCGCAGGATTGTCGAGGCTCTGTCAAAAAGCCTGAAGGGAATGACCAGAGAGCAGCTCAGGCAGTCGCTCAAGATCACCGACGGCGGGGCGCTCACCGAGGCCCTTGAGAATCTGTGCAAATGCGATTTCATCCGGAGATACAATGCGACAGGAAAATCGGAACGCGACGGAATGTACCAGCTGTGCGACCTGCTTTCGCTGTTTCACCTGAATTTCGTGTCGAAGGGCAGCGGGCAGGACGAGAGATTCTGGTCCAATATGGCGGGAAGCGGTGCAAGGAGGGCGTGGAGCGGATATGCCTTCGAACAGCTCTGCCTCCACCACATAAAGCAGATAAAACAGTCGCTCGGCATTCTCGGAGTGTTGAGCAACGCCTGTTCGTGGTTCTGCAAGCCTTTCACCGACACCGACGGGGTCAGCTGGCAGGGAGGCCAGATAGACATCGTCATCGAC
>CAVIXF010000046.1:0-12116 GCA_963646585.1 Candidatus Gastranaerophilales bacterium HUM_1
GTTAAGAGGCTTGGCGGGTTCTACTGCCGCAAATATAGCGATTATTTACTGCCTGCCAAAATCGTTTGGTTTTTGACACCGAATATTCAGGAATGAGATGGCTGATAGACGGGTCGGGCCCTGTTATTTGTACAGGAACCGCTTGATGCTCATCTTCGGCGTCTTCTCGAACGGAGTGTCGACAATCTCGATCTTGCTGAGCTGGCTGTATGCCGGGAGCGACTTGTTCAGAATAATCTGCATATCGTGCATCTTCTCCGAGAGGGCTTCGCCGTCAAGTCCGTCAGCCTCAATCTGTTTGCTGTCGAGATAGACGAGGGCCACGAGCTTCGACACCCTGTCGACGACTACGGACTCCACGACATACGGCTGGTTGTTCACCAGGGCCTCGATCTCCTCCGGGTAGATGTTCTGTCCGCTTGAGGAGAGAATCATATTCTTGCTCCTGCCCCTTATGAATATGTTGCCGTCCGCGTCAATCACGCCGAGGTCGCCGGTGTTGAGCCATCCGTCCTCGGAGAACGCCGCCTTCGTCGCCTCCTCGTTCTTGTAGTATCCGCTCATTATGCTCGTTCCGCGGGCCTGGATCTGCCCCACGACGTTATGCGGGTCTTCCGAGTCTATGCGGACTTCGGCCCTGTCGACGACCTTGCCGCAGGAGTGCAGGGCGAACTTCCTCCAGTCCTCGTAGGCGAGCAGAGGGGCCGCCTCCGTCATACCGTAGCCGATTGTGAACGGCAGGCCGATTTTCCGGAACCAGTTCTCGACATCCGGGTTGAGCGCCGCGCCGCCCATAATGATCATCCTGATGTTGCCGCCGAACGCCGTCAGAAGCTTCTCCCGGATCTTTCCGTAGATGACATTCTTCAGCCCAGGGACCTTCAGCGCGAACTTGACCGCCGGCTTGTTCAGCGCGGGGAGAATCGCCGACTTGAAAATCTTCTCCATCACGAGCGGGACGGTGATTATAAGGTACGGTTTCACGCTCTTGAGCGCGCCGAGCAGCAGCTGCGGAGTCGGGGTCTTGCCGAGGTAGTAGATGCAGGTGCCGCCGCAGAGCGGGTAGATGAGCTCGAACATAAGCCCGTACATATGCGCCATAGGCAGCATCGAAACCATCTTGTCCGTCGGATAGGACGGGATGTGCTCCTGTCCGAACTCGACGTTCGCGCTCAGGCACTCGTAGCGGAGCATCACGCCCTTCGGAGCGCTGGTCGTCCCGGAAGTGTAGTTGATGATCGCGAGATCCTTGCCGTTGCCGGTCGGGTAGCAGACGTTCTCGCGGGTGAATCCGAGCGGATATTTCTTCTCGAAAGCGGCCTGGAGGTCGTCCATAGCGGCCTTTATCTTGTCGTCGGTGCAGTAGAGCAGCGAGAAGTCGTCTACGGATATCGCCGCCTTGAGCCTCGGCATCTCCTCCGGCTTCAGCTGTTTCCAGAGGTCGGTGTTGGTGAACAGGATCACGCTCTCGGAGTGGTCGACGAGCGAATTGATGCTGTCGGGCTTGAAGTCGGCGAGGATAGGGACGGCGACGGCCTCGTAGGTGTTGGCCGCGAGGAACGAAATGCCCCATTTCGCGGAGTTCTTCGCGCATATCGCGATTTTGTCGCCCTTCTTCACTCCGCCCGCCTCGAAGCAGATGTGGAATTTCGCGATGAGCGTCGCCACCTGCTGGAAGGTGAACTCATCGCCGTTGTAGTTGCAAAGCGCCGGTTTTTCCCAGTTTTCACGAATGGCCTCGGTGAGTCTCGTGAAATAATGTTTCATCGGTCCGTTTCTCATAATTCAGCTGTTTTCAAAAATATATTCCTTTTTTCAAAATATCGTCATATCTTTCAGAACATAGTCATATTCTTCAAGAATATCGTCATATTCCTTTTGAAGCCGTCGCAAAATTAGGGAAAAGAGCCGCCGGATTTTAAATTTTCATATATTTGTGCCCAAACTGCGCGTTTTTGTGGTAAAATTCGGAAATGCTATGAGGAAAAAACCTATTGTCGCCCTTGTTTACGACTTCGACGGGACGCTTTCGCCCGGGAATATGCAGGAGTTCGGTTTCATCCAGGCCATCGGAAAGAAGCCTGACGAGTTCTGGACGGCGAGCGACGACATCGCGATAGAGCAGGACGCGAGCAACATCCTCAGCTATATGAAGCTGATGTTCGACGAGGCCCGGGCGAGGGACATACAACTCACCCGCGAACGCTTCAGAAGTTTCGGAAAGAACATCGAGCTTTTCGACGGGGTGAGGGAGTGGTTCTCTCTGGTCAACGAATACGGCAAGTCGCACGAGGTCATAGTCGAGCACTACATAAACTCCTCGGGCCTCGCCGAGATGATCGAGGGCACGCCGATAGCCGGCGAGTTCAAGCGCATCTTCGCCTGCTCCTACCTCTACGGCAAGGACGGGGAGGCCGTCTGGCCCGGTGTCGCCGTCGACTACACAGCGAAGACGCAGTTCCTCTTCAAGATCAACAAGGGAATACTCAGCATCCGCGACAACAAGAAGGTGAACGAGAGCCAGGTCGAGGACGAGAAGCGCATACCTTTCCCGCATATGATCTATTTCGGCGACGGGGAGACGGATGTGCCCTGTATGAAGATCGTCAAGATGTTCGGCGGCCACTCGATCGGGGTTTACAATCCGGACATTCCGCAGAAGGTGCGGATGGCGAAGACGCTATTCAAGCAGCGGCGCGTGAATTTCATCACTCCGGCCTGCTATACGGCCGGCAGCCGCACTTATGAGCTGGTTTGCTCGATTATTGACAAGATACGGGCGGATTACCACCTCCAGCAGCTGGCAAAAAGCGAATAAAAGGCGGATTGCCGCGTTGCCCGGCTTGGTGAAATCCTCACAACCATAAGGTTGCTGCGGTTTCCCCTTCGCCGGGCGCCTTGCACTCCATCCTTTTCTTCATCTTTTTGCTCCCCGGTGTTGCATTGCCGCGTTGCCAGGGCCGGGTATTTCTGTCATTGCGTCAGCAATGTCAGAAATACGGAAAGGCGAAAAGGACGCAGGGGTTTGGGGCGGTAGCCCCAATATGAAAGGGCTGCGGTTTCCCCTTCGCCGGGCGCCTTGCACTCCATCCTTTTCTTCATCTTTTTGCTCCCCGGTGTTGCATTTCCGCGTTGCCCGGCTTGGCGAAATCCTCGCGCCGCATCTGCAAAAAAAATCCCGGAATCTGAATCGGGTCAGATTCCGGGATTTTTCATTGATAGAGCTCGGATGCTCAGAGCTCGATTATGATTGAGCGGAACAGCGGCTCGTCGCCCTTCTTCGCCTTGATCACGTCAGACTTGGTGACTATGCGCTCAGGAGCGATGTTGTACTTGTTCACGAGCAGGTCGCGGATGTAGTTCATACGCTTCTCCGCAAGCTTCTTGTTGCTTGAGAGTCTGCCGGTGTTCTTGTCGGCCGTACCGGTGATCACGATAGTCCTGTTCGCGTCCACGTTCGCAAGAATCGTCTTGACATAGTAGTCGAGGTGGAGACGCTCCTTGACAGGAAGCTTGGACTCGTTGATGTTGAAGTACAGCGTAGCAGGCTCGACATCCGTGAGGACGTTCCTCTTCGCTGCGGCCTCTTTCTTGGCTGCCTCCGCGTCTGCCTTGGCCTGGGCGAGCTCCTTGTCCTTCTCGACGAGAGCCTTGTCCCTTGCGGCTATGTCATCCTTGGCCTTCTTGAGCGCGTCGTTCGCGTCGGCGAGCGCGTCGTTCGCATTCTTCCACTGATCCGGGGTCACGCCTGCGGAGCGCTTCCAGTTGGTCTTCCCGAGATTCACATTGAGACCGAGGGCTGCGGTGAGTCCGTATGCCGGATACTCGATGTCGAATCCGAACGCACGGCCGTGGACGATGATTCCCCGGAGGTCGAGCGTGATGTCAAGTCTCTTGTGCACCTTGAAGGTGTTGTAGAAGCCGACGCCCATCGCGAACTCCTTGAGGGTCGGAGCGTGGTTCTTCCAGATCTCCTCGTTGTTGGAGAACTGCATACCGGCGTGGAGATAAGGGACGAGGTTGTAGACCCTTGACTCCCTGTATCCCCAGATTGCATTGGTGAGGCTCCAGAGGAAGTCTCCGTGGAAATATCCGAATCCGAGCCTGTCCACATAGCGTCCGTCCTTCTCCGTGCTGAAGAAAGGCGCGTAGGCCTGGTCGGCTGAGCCGCGTGCGCTCAGGCCCTGAACTCCGAGACGCAGTCCGTAGCAGGGGGTGAGCCATTTCGAGAAGTTGATCTCCGCGTCAATCCCCACTCCCGGTTTGATGTTCCTGTGCCCGAAGACATTGACGCCTCCGGCCACTCCTATCCCCCAGTTGTCCCAGAAGCCGTTGGTTTCGTACGGCCCGCGGACAATCTTGCCGTTCTCATCCCTGTTTCCGTCCTCCTGCGCGAAGGCGGCCGCAGAAATGCAGAGTGTGGCGAGAATCAGAAAAATACGTTTCATAATATTGGTTTTAAGGTTATTCCGTCATTTGCTCAGCGCGGTGGCGACATCCACGGCGCAGGCCACTGTGCAGCCCACCATAGGGTTGTTGCCGATGCCGAGGAATCCCATCATCTCGACGTGAGCCGGAACAGATGAAGAGCCCGCGAACTGTGCGTCGGAGTGCATACGGCCCATCGTGTCGGTCATTCCGTAGGACGCAGGGCCTGCGGCCATATTGTCCGGGTGGAGCGTACGGCCTGTGCCGCCGCCTGAAGCCACTGAGAAATACGGCTTGCCGGCGAGGATGCGCTCTTTCTTGTAGGTTCCTGCGACAGGGTGCTGGAAACGGGTCGGGTTGGTGGAGTTTCCGGTGATGGAGACATCCACGCCCTCGTGCCACATAATGGCCACGCCCTCGCGCACATCGTCCGCGCCGTAGCACTTCACTTTCGCGCGCGGGCCGTCGCTGTAGGCGATTTCGCGCACGACCTCAAGCTTGCTCGTGAAGTAGTCGAACTTGGTCTGAACATAAGTGAACCCGTTGATGCGGGAGATGATCTGCGCGGCGTCCTTTCCGAGACCGTTGAGGATGCAGCGGAGAGGCTCCTTGCGGACCTTGTCGGCCTTCGCGGCGATTTTGATCGCGCCCTCTGCGGCTGCAAAGGACTCGTGGCCGGCGAGGAATGCGAAGCATTTCGTCTCCTCGCGGAGAAGCATCGCGGCGAGGTTTCCGTGGCCGAGACCGACCTTGCGGTCGTCAGCGACGGAGCCCGGGATGCAGAACGACTGAAGGCCGATTCCGATAGCCTCTGCGGCCTCGGCGGCGTTCTTGCAGCCCTTCTTGATTGCAATGGCGGAGCCGACGACATACGCCCACTTCGCGTTCTCGAAGCAGATCGGCTGTGTCTCTTCGCAAGTCTTGTACGGGTCGAGGCCGTATTTGTCGCAGATTGCGTTAGCCTCTTCTATGTCTTTGATTCCGTTCTCGTTGAGCGCAGCGAGTATCTGTTTGATACGGCGATCCTGGCTTTCGAACTTGACTTCTCTTATCATATCTGAATCTCCTTATTCTTTACGTGGATCAACATATTTCACAGCGCCGGCCTCTTTCGAGAATCGTCCGTAAGAGCTTGTAACCTGCTTGAGAGCCTCGTTGGCGTCGACGCCCTTCTTCACGAGATCCATAAACTTGCCGAGGTGCACGAACTCGTAGCCGCAGATCTGGTCGTCCTTGTCGAGGGCGATGGTCTTGATGTAGCCCTCCGCCATCTCAAGATAGCGCGGGCCTTTCGCGAGCGTGCCGTAGAGCGTGCCCACCTGGCTGCGGAGTCCCTTTCCGAGATCCTCAAGACCCGCTCCGATCATAAGCCCCCCCTCGGAGAAAGCGGACTGAGTACGTCCGTAGACGATCTGGAGGAAGAGTTCGCGCATCGCGGTGTTGATCGCGTCGCAGACGAGGTCGGTGTTGAGGGCTTCGAGTATGGTCTTGCCCGGAAGGATTTCAGCCGCCATTGCCGCCGAATGGGTCATTCCGGAGCATCCGATGGTCTCCACGAGAGCCTCCTGGATGATTCCGTCCTTCACGTTGAGCGTGAGCTTGCAGGCTCCCTGCTGAGGAGCGCACCAGCCGATGCCGTGCGTAAGTCCCGATATGTCAGTAACTTCTTTGGCTTTCACCCATTTTCCCTCTTCGGGAATAGGTGCGGGGCCGTGATTCGGACCCTTTGCAACGCAGCACATCTGCTGCACTTCGTGAGAATAAATCATATTGATGTATTTAATTTCGTATATATCTCTTATCTCATTGAGTATCCGGGATTTCCGCTCTCGTTTCCACCTCTTTCCCGACCCCTTTTGGGGAAGCCGGAACCGTCACCGCACAATGCGCCGCAAATATACGAAATATTTTTATATTAGTGAGAAACGATTTTGAAATGGCTCATTTTCCCGGACGCTGTCCCGAAAGAATCTCACCGCTTCTCCGTCTTGCGGCGCAGCTTCTCCCTGAAAGGTACGAGGAAATTCCGGGTCCACTTCTCCCGCTGCTCCGGCGTCACGGCCTCCGATGCGTAAACCGCCTCGGCCTCGGCGATGGCCGCCTTCAGACTCCCGATCTTGAAGTCCTGCGGTGACGAGGTGATGTAGCTCCGCAGGTTCGGATAGTAGAAATACAGCGGCAGATTGAGGATTGTCGCCCTCTCCACCCTCAGGAGGGCTGCGCTCCACCAGGGGAAGTCCTCGTAGATGATGCCGGGGCGGAAGCGGAGGTCTCCGATTTTCGCGGTCCTGTACAGGCAGCGCCAGGGCTGGCAGTGCTTCACGGCCCATCGGGGGTCGATCCCCTCCGGACGGGAATATTCCGTGGCATACCCGAATATGTCGTCCGTCACCTTGAAGCGCAGATTTTCCGGGTCATATTTCCGGAACCTCACCTTGTCCCTGGGCTTCAGGCCGAGAAACTCCCGGATCATATTCACCGTCCTGTAGCGGCGGTCGTAGGTGAAGGCGACGATGTCGGAGGAGTCCGCCTCCATCCTCTTGACGCACAGTTCCATAGTCTGCGGGTGAATGAAGTCGTCGCTGTCAAGGAAGAGCATATACTCGCCCCTGACGTTCTCGAGAGCGAGGTTCCGCGCCCGGGACACCCCGCCGTTGGGGCTGTGTATGACCCGTATCCTTCCGTCCTCAGCCGCGAGGGAGTCCAGAATCCCCGCAGTCCCGTCGCTGCTCCCGTCGTCGACGCACACCGCCTCCCAGTCGGTATATGTCTGATTGACAAGACTCCGGATGCAGCGGAGAATGTATTTTTCCGCGTTGTAGGCGGGGATGACGACGGAGACCATAGGAATTGAGTTTTTATGTTGATTCCAACTAATTGATTTTCAGAATATATCGATATGAGGGGAACAGCCCGCTCCCGATAATTTTGCAAATATAGCCCCTTTTTGTCTACATTTGCACCCTTATCTGCATCTTCAGTAGGATGTGAACTTCGAGGCCGGCGGCTCTCCACGAAAGAACGCCCGCAGCCTCGCCTTTGGAATGCTATGACAGAAACCGAAAGCATAAAGCCCCTGCCGCAGACGGCGGTGACGCCGGCCGGCCCCGCTCCGGGGACGGGCGCGGCGCGGGCGAGACGGCTCTTCCTCTTCGCGGCCTACACGCCGTCGGGGAAGGCCGGCCCGTCGCTTGAGGGCTACATCCGCACCCTCTCCGGGCTCGGCGACGTTGTCTTCTGCGACGACTCGGCTCTTGAGGAGGGGGAAATCCGGCGCATCGGGAGATATGTCCTCCACGCAGAGGCCGTCCGCCACAGGGAGTATGACTTCGGCTCGTACAGGCGGGACTGGGAATGGGCGAAGGCGAATCCCGGAGGTCTCGAAGGCTACGATTTCGTCTATCTTGTCAACGACTCGGTCTACGGCCCGCTGAAGGAGCTGTCCCCGCTGCTGGAAAAGCTTGAGTCACAGGACAGCGGCGCGTTCTGCCTCGTCTGGTTCCCTCACCGGGAGCGGGGGCATATGCAGTCGTGGTTCCTCGGATTCGGGAGGCGCGTCTTCACGGCGGAGTGGTTCGACGGCTTTATGGAAAGCGTCACGGCGGAAAGCGGCAAGGGTGATGTCTGCGCCAAATATGAGACCGGCCTAACCCGCCTCGTCCTGTCGCGGGGGATCGTTCCGGCCTACGCTTTCGCCGCTCCGGGGAAGAGCATCTACAACAGCCCGCTGAAATATGTCCGGAAGGGGCTTCCGTTCGTCAAGAAGTCAGCCTTCACCCGTCACGGGGGCAGCCTCGGACGGCAGATCGGACAAATCGTAAGGGAGTTCCCGTCTCCGGCTGCGGACGAGATGGTCGCGGAGGCCGCGCAGAGCCTCGGGGACGGATATATGGACGGATTCATAAATCAGAGCCGCCTTGAGGCCGCTCGCAGGTATATTCTCTATCTCTATGGAAAACTACGGAAGAAGCGTTGAGATTTTCGTCTATTTGAAGAGAAGGTGAAAAGTGTCTTCTAATATGTGGCCTATGTGCTTGAAAGTCATCGGATGAGAGAGTACGAACTCCCTGTAAACCGAATGTTTTCCCACATATCCGGCGCGGATGGCATTCCGCAGGAAATAGTGCGCCACACGTTCTTTCCTCCGAAGAAAGTCGCTGGAACGGAAATCATATCCCGGAATGCAGGAGAGCGGCAGAAGCCCCCCCCAGCGGGTCTTGTGCATACGGATTGTGTCGGAATACCAGTCGTGGTTCAGATTGCCCTCCGATGTGTGTTCTACGAGCGCTGACAATGAACAGCAGACATAGTTGTGGTATCTCCCCGACACGGCTACGCGCAGAGTGAAATCGACATCGTAGCAATGGAATCCTGTCAGGGATTCCTCATCGAAACGGAACTCCTCCCAAAGGTCACGACGCAAGAACATTGCAAGTCCGTCAAGAGCCACGACCTCCTCAAACGGACGTCCCAACTCGACCCCCGTGGCCCGGAGTTCAGACCTCCCGGAAGAAGTCCCCTGCCACAGGAGCAGAACTCTCCAGTCTCCGTCCTGACACCAGCCTGAATAACTGCCGGACATAACCTTTGTTCCGGCATATCCTATGACTCCGCAATCGGGTTCGCGCAGCTTGTCGAGAATGAACTTTCCCCAGCCGTACGAGTGGAAGATCACATCCTCGTGGACAAAAAGAAGATATGGATAGCGGGCCTTCTTCGCGCCTTCGTTATACGCTTTCGTAATCGACCAGTTCCTGACATTGTTGTCAATGACGACAAACTCGTGTTCCACGCAGACGGTGGCTTCGATGCTGGCCTTTGTTTTCTCCAGTTTTTCCGGAGACACCGAACAGATTATTATCGACAGCATTCCGCATTCATTTATACAGCTCTTCTCCGAGAACTTTGAGGTAGCCGGTTCCGAATTTCATATCAGGTTCGAGATAGTTCCCTTCCGCCCATTCATTCCACGATTTGACGAAAGCGATTCTGTGTTCTTCCGGTTTGTCCTTCAGGACTTCAAGAACATCGTCTACGTGGGTACGGAAAAGCTCCGGAGTAGAAGCGTGGAGGATGAAGGCGTTTCTCCCAGTGCGCGGAGAATGATCCCAGTTAGGGATTATCGTCGGAATTATGCCGTCCTGACTGTCCATTCCGTTGTCTACGAACCATCTGCACGCCTTGCCGTAGGGGACGATGGTGAGTCTGCGGAAAATCTTTTGCAGGAATTTCGCACGCCTTTTGACAGAAGGCTGCTTCTTCTCAAAGTCGTACATCCGCACGATGTTCACCGCATCAAAGCCGAGTCCTTGAAGAGGGGCGAGCTCTCTTCCCGGTTCGTATGTCTGACACACGAAATATATGCCTTTAAGGCCATTCTCCGCAGCCATCTCCCGCCATATCCTCATAAATTCAGAAATCTCCTCGGGGGCGTTCAGCGGGCGGTAAATCATAAACAGAGGTTTCCCGTCAACTGTTATGTAGCGGCTGTCTTTCAAGGCGGGAAGCACTGCGTTGAAGTGAGCCGCGTAGTCTTCCTTGCCTGGATATTTCTGTTCAATCAGCACTTCCCTGTCGCCCAGCCCGTGCCAGAATCCCTGCCACGACTCATTCGCCCAGGCGAGGCAGAACGGGAAATCCGGCCGCCCCGAAGCGAGAACCTCCTCAAAAGGACGCTCAAGCAGGCGTTTCCCGTTTCCGAACCAATAGTGCCACCAGCAGAAGCCTTCGATGCCATATTTCTTCGCCATATCCGCCTGAGCCTGCCGTGTCTCCGGGACGCGGAGGTCATAGAAGCCGAGGTCAGCCGGGATGTGCGGCTGGTAATGACCGGGGAACAGTTTCCTTGCCTTGGCGACATTCGTCCACTCTGTGAAGCCTTTGCCCCACCATCTGTCGTTCTCCGGAATGGGGTGATATTGTGGAAGATAGAACGCGATTATTCTTGCTTTCGGCTTCTTCTCGGAGCATTTTACGCTATCCATAGTAAACTCCGTTTTTCAGCATCGGGTCGGATACGATATGCCTCTCGGCGCGCATCACCCGCAGATACAGCCGGATTGAATGCTGTACCATAAGCAGTCGAGCATATTTCTTGATGCCGAGTTCGCCGATGGAAATAGGCAGATATGGGAGGATTCTCGCCCGTATCTTCGATGCATACTCCATCTCTGACTTCCTGTGACCGGATTTTCTGGCTATCTCCTTTATTTCCTGGATGCCGCACTTCACGACTTTCAACTCAAACTCGCGCCGTCTTTCCGGAAGCAGCCTTCTCGCACGGAGAAATTTCAAGCGCTCCTGTTCAGCCAGAAAAAAATGATATTTCTTGCGCGGGTCGCAGTCGTGATCCGTGCTGCCAGCCCTCTGTCTGTAGTGGTAGAGCGGAATCTGACAGAAAACGACCTTGTCCACATTCGCGAACCATTTGAAAATGGTTGAATAATCCTCGTAATAATATGACTTGGGAAGTTGTTCGGTGATGACCTCCTTTCTATAGAGTTTGTCCCAAAGGAAACTTTTTATTATATTGTCGTCAATTATGTGGTTAAGAGCTTCCGCTCCGGTGAACACCACGGTTTCGCCGGATTCGCAGGACTTGCGTTCCCTGTCGACATAGCTGGTGTAGTGCCCGCAGATGGAGATGTCGGCTTCGTTCTCTATGAGTGCGTCGTAAAGCACCTCATACATCTCGGGGTCGAGCCAGTCGTCTCCGTCAACAAATCCGACAAAGCCGGCGCGAGCCATCGACATACCGAGGTTTCGGCTGTCAGCCTGACCGCTGTTTTCCTTGTGGACGACTCGGATGCGGGAGTCTTTCGCGGCATAGCTGTCGCAGATTCCGGAGGAACTGTCGGTCGAACCGTCATCTACGAGAATCAGCTCCCATTCAGTGAATGTCTGCGCCAGAATGGAGTCAATGCATTGCGGGAGGAACTTTTCCACATTGTAGACGGAACTCACGATGCTGATAAGAGGAAGTTTTTCCATAAATATTGTTTAACACGCCAAAACCATATAGATGACTTCAGGCGGGAAAAGGTTGCACAATCTCGGAGCGCAAGATGCCCGTCTCTCCCGAATGTCTATACCTCTGGAGAGAAACACGGCTGCAAAGATAGCTCAAAATGCTCTACATATCAACCCGTCCCACGACATTGCCGATGTCGGGCGGCTTCGTCAGAGCAATGCCGGCAATGCTGCGCCGCCCTATTTCTCGACGGACAGATTTGAATTGAGGGCATTCACGTCAATCATCGGGAGCGGGAAATTCGACAGACTTGTGCCGGCGGTTTTTACGACAAGAATCCCGCGCATCGTGCCGACGGCCACGCTAAGGAAATGAGGCATCAGATGATTGACCGTGATGCTTCGGTCGTCGTTGAATGTGACGAACTCCTTCAAGTCTTTGACTTCAAAGACAAAACTGTAGACGCATTCGAGGACGACTGCACCGGAGAGTTCGTACCTTACGCCGAAATTCAGGGTGAAACAGCCGGTGTTCACATCCGGCCGGATCCGGCTTGAAAAGCCCAGCCGCATATCAGCAGGGTTTACATTGTCCTCGACTTTCCCCGGGGACATCATAAAACTGACCTCACTGACGGAAGCCAGCCTCATCTGAATATTTATGTTGTTCTCTGTCATATCGCGTATGCAGTTCTGTAATGACTGTCATTGTTGTCCGT
>CAVIXF010000047.1:0-12083 GCA_963646585.1 Candidatus Gastranaerophilales bacterium HUM_1
CCATATCCGTGTCCTTCTTCACCGCTGCGGCGATCGAGGCCGCGAGCTCCGGCAGGGAAGTTCCGCAGGCGAGCAGTGTGATGGAGATGAACGCGTCGCTAACGCCGAGCTGCCTGGCGATGACCACCGCCTCGTCCACGAAGAACTTCGAGCTGACGACCAGCGCCGCAAGACCGCAGACGATGCTCAGCACCGCCTTCGCGAGGCTCTCCTTCGGCCTGTCGACCTCGGCCTCAAGCACTTCCGGACTCTCCGGCTCCTTCTTCCGCCCGCGCAGCGACAGCCACATAAACAGGGCGAAGAAGACCAGCAGCACCGCTCCGTCGCCGCGTCCGATCGCCGGCGAGCCGTCCCCGATGAAGAAATTGTAGACCAGCAGCGTGAGCAGCACCGAAATCCCTATGCACCAGGGCAGTTCGAACTTCATATTCGAACGCGGCACGGCGATCGGGAAGAGCAGCGCGGTCAGTCCGAGTATTCCGAACACGTTGAAGATGTTGGAGCCCACGACATTGCCGATGGCGACCTCGGAGTTGCCCTCAATCGCCCCGACCGAACTCACGACAAGCTCAGGCAGGGAGGTCCCGATGCCGACGATGACCGCACCGATCACGAAGCTCGACACCTTGCACCGCCTGGCGACCACCACCGCCCCGTTCACGAGAAAATCCGCGCCGAAGACGATTCCGGCGAGGGAAATCAGCAGAATGACATATTCCATATCTAAAGTTTCTCAAGTATTAAAACTTGGTTGATGTTTGTGACTTGTCTCTCTTTTCAATCTTTTAGAGCCCACGCACTTTTTTCATCTCAACCCCCTGCTTCGTATTAACCCCTCCCGTCCCCTTTACAGGGGATGAGGTGCTCCATTTGCCCTATCTCCACATCCCCTCCCTTCGCAAACTGCGCACGGTGCTTTTGCACCTTGGGATTTTTGCGGCCTTACGGCCGACGGGCAGAAGCCCTTGCCAAGTTTCGCAAGGGTGAAACTTGGATTACATAGCGTCAATTTACTTCGTCAGATTCCCTGTCTCCTTACTTCGTCAGGTTTCCGGTCGCGCCGATGCTGTAGTTGAACCAGTCGGAGCAGTCCTGATAGTTGTAAGGGATGTACTCCGCGCAGTGCACGAACACGCTGTCGTGCCCCCGGTTCACATAGATGTCGACGCGAAGTCCGTTCCCGCCTTCCGCCGCCTCGGTCCAGTCGATCTTCGCCGGGTCGTTCTTGAGCGCGTCGAGCAGCTCGCTTTTGCGGCTCGCCGGGAAATATTTGATTTTCTTGCAGTATCTAACCCCCGTCTCAGTGTCCTTGAACGCGGTTTTCATCGTGAAGAAGAGGATTATGCCGCAGAATGCGAGGCAGCAGCCGAAGATGTTCACCCCGACCGAAGAAGGGATTATGACCGTGATGACTCCGGCGATTACGAGAACTGAAGATATGATTATGTCGAGTGTGCTGTGAACACGTTTGAAATTCTTTTCCATAATGTTGTATATTGTTTTGTGTTGGATATTGTATATTGTTTCGGCTCAGAACAGGCGGAGCAGTCGCTGAAGAGGATTGTTTTAAAAGGATGCAGTGCAAGGCTTGCGACGAACCCGACACCGGAGCAACCTTGAGGTTGTGAGGATTCGGGGGAGGAGCATAACGCAGCAATGCGCCTTTTAAAACAATCCTAGGCTAAATTATCAAGTGTCTCAGCAAAATGACAGTAACCCGCTGCGTAATCAGTCCGCAGCGCGATTCCCCGCCGCCGTCCATAAGAAAATTACCAGGCCTTCCCAGGCAGACAATCCGCCCGGCCTTGCAAAAAGCGAACTTCTGGCAGTTGCACTGCCGCTTTCCGTCAGAGAAGTTGCGAGTCCGCGCCGCTCCTCCGCCGGGCCGCGCCGCCGAAACCTCGCATCTCGCCGGCAGTATGCCGCTGTCGTCGCGGCTCCGGCTGTCCTCTTCCTCGACATCCTGAAGCAGATAAGCCTCGCCCGCCAGCCCGGCATCCCGATTTCCCGCCAGTCCTGCCTTCCGACTCTCAGCCAGCCCGGCATCACAGGATGTCTCCCGGCAGGCCTCCAAGCAGGCATCCGGAACGATATCCAAGCCCGCGTTCCGGCCGGCATCCGACCAGGCCTCCCTGACTGCATCCAGTCCCGCCTCCCGGCCATCAAGCCCGGAAGCCCCCGCGAACACGGCGGCGAACAAAATCGCTATGAGCCTGAAAATCAATTTCATCTATTCCATCCTGTTTTCCAAGGACAATCATTCAAAAACTCATTCCCCCGGCAGCATTCCTCGACAACATTTCCTGGCGGCACTCCCGGAAGTCCCCAGAAAGCCCCTCCCGGATGTTCCTCCCAGATGTCCCTTCCCGGAAATCTTCCCCGGAAGCCCACCCCGGATGTCCTCCTTGGAGGGGATGTTCTAAAAGGATGCAGTGCAAGGCTTGCGACGACCCCGACACCGGAGCAACCTCAGGGTTGTGAGGATTCGGGGGAGGAGCATAACGAAGCAATGCGCCTTTTAAAACATCCCCATTACATCCCCAGAGCCTCCTGCAGCTGTTTGTCATATCGAATCCGCAGCTGCACCCCGGCCCGCTGCCCGAAATACCTCACCGCAAGCTCCTCCTCGATGAAAGGCACAATCTCGTCCCGCTTCATCCGGATGAACTGCTCCTTGTCAAGCTCTATCGCCTTGTCGACGGCCGCGAGCTGCTCCGCGACCCCCTCGGCGAGCCCGTCCTTCTCCAGCTCCGCCTTCATCTGGTCGAAAAGCGTCTTCGCGCTGCTCCGGTAGTCGAACTTCTGCTTCAGCGCGAACGCCACGAAACTGTCGAAATCCTTGTCGCTCAGGTGGAAATCCTCCACCGGCGGGATGCTGTTATGGCTGCGCACGAACTCGAGCGCATACGCGTCAACGACCCCGTAAAGCACGAGCGAATAGGTCAGACGGCTGTAGGAAGGCGTCTTCAGCTCGATGTCCGGAGTGATTCCGCCCCCGTCGCGCACGATCCTGCCCTTCGCCGTCCTGAACTCGTGGGTCAGCGAATCCGGGATATGCCCCACGCTTCCGTCCTCGTTGCGGTGGCTGTAGTCGATGGCCTGCACGCAGCGTCCCGACGGCGTGTAATACTTCGCCGTGGTCACTTTCAGCTGCCCGTTGTAGGCGACCGGGCGTATGGACTGCACAAGCCCCTTCCCGTAGCTCCTCTGCCCCATAACCGTCGCCCTGTCAAGATCCTGCAGCGCCCCGGTGACAATCTCCGACGACGAGGCCGAATTGGAGTCTATCAGCACAACAATCGGGATCTCCGTATCCACCGGCTCGGTCGTGGTGCGGTACTCGTGCGTCTCCTCCGCCTTGCCCTTCGAAGTCACCACCAGCGAGCCCTTCGGCACGAACAGACTGACAATCCCGACGGCTTCCGACATAAGCCCGCCGACGTTTCCGCGCAGGTCGAGGATGAGCCTCCGCATCCCCTGCTCCTTAAGCTTGAAATAGGCGTCCCTGATTTCGGACGACACGTTTTCCGTGAACCCCGTCTGAAGGATGTAACCATCGCTCTCATTGAGCATTCCGACATATTCCACATCCGGAAGATGAATCCTCTCCCTCACCACCACAATGTCCTTGACCTCTCCGCTGCGGACCTTCTTCACCTTGAACCTCACCTTCGTCCCCGGCTTGCCCTTCATCTTCTCCGAAGCCTCCGAGGACTCGAGATCCGTCGTCGGCTCCCCGTCAATCTCCATAATCTCGTCCCCGCACTGAAGCCCGTATTTCACGGCCGGCGAACCCTCATAAGGCTCATTTATAATCACATATTCCCCTTTTTTCTTATGGATCACCGCCCCGATTCCGCCATAGCTCTTCGACAGCATCATCTGGAAATCCTCGTTCTCCTCCTCGGGCACATAGACGGTGTAAGGGTCGAGTTCGGCGAGCATAGCGTCAATCCCCGCCTTCATAATCCTGTCGACGTCGAGCGAATCGACATAGCACTGGTTCAGCTGCCGCACCACCGAATTGTGGATTTCAGTCCACTGCCCCAGTTTGAAACCCTTGCTTTGAGCCTGCGAGACCGCCTCCGCCCCGATGAAAAACGCCGTCGCCGCGACGATGAAAACGATTTTACGGATATGTTTCATAATGTCTGTGTGTCTGCTATATATGTATATGCCTCTGTCTGTATATATGTATATGTCTCTATCTGTATAAAAATATATGCCTCTATCTGTATATATGTATATGCCTGTATGTCCCTATAATATAATTATATATGTATACGCTTCTGTCCGTATAATCTGTATATATGTATATGCCTGTATGTCCCTATAAATAATATCTCTGTGTCCCGTCCGTGCCATTAAGGCTGTCCCCGTGCGCCCGTCCGATTACGACGTCAGTCCCCGGAGAGAAACCGACAAATTTACAAAAACTGCGGCGATATTTTTCTAAATTTGTGCCGAATATTTTGATGATGTCCCCGACTATGCCGATGCCGGGGATATGATTGTGCCGATGTCGGGGATATGGTATTGATTTCAAGGATATGGCGTTGAGACCGGAGACTGGAATATTTGAGACCGGAATATTTTGAAACAGGAATATGATGAAGCTGATTTTTGCGACCCGGAACAGTGGGAAGCTGCGGGAGGCGGCGGAAATCCTCGGGGACGGAGTGAGGCTGCTCGCCCCGCAGGATCTCGGAATCGAGGGGGAGGCCGAGGAGACGGAAAAGACCTTCGCCGGGAACTCCCTGCTCAAGGCGAGATATATATGGGACAGGGCTTTCGGAATGTCTCAACGGGCGGATTCACAGGGAGGTCTGCGGACGGTGTCACAAGCATCTTCGCCGGCAGTTCAACAGGCATCTCCACAGGCGGTTCAGCAGGTGTCTTCAAAGGCAGTCCGGCAGGCGTCTCCGCTGGCATCCGCAGCCGGCGGTCGGGAAATCCCTTCTGCGGACGACATCATCGGCGTGTTCGCGGACGACTCGGGGCTTGAGACTGACGCGCTCGGCGGAGAACCGGGCGTTTACACGGCGCGGTATGCCGGCGGCGACAAGAACTTCTCCGACAATATGGACAAACTGCTCCACCGCCTCGAAGAAGCCGGCGCGGACAGCCCGGAAGCCCGTTCGGCACGCTTCCGCTGCGTCGTCACCCTCATCTTCCGGGACGGGCGCACGGCGGTTTCGGAAGGCTCGCTCGAAGGGCGCATCGCCACCGCAAGGCACGGCGGCGGAGGTTTCGGCTACGACCCCGTCTTCATCCCCGCCGACAGCGAACTCGCGGCTCTGTCCTCCCGGGGGTTCACCGATGAGGAAATCGCCGCGCTCCGCGGCAGGACGCTCGCGGAAATCCCCGAGAACATCAAGAACCTCATCTCCCACCGCTTCAAGGCCCTGATGCAGATGACCCGCCGGCTCGGCGACGCTTCCGGCACGGCAGCCACGTCCGTTCCCGGGGCAAAATCCCCGTCCGCCTCCCGGATAAATTCCGGAGAATGACCCCCGGAGAATAACACCCGGCACGGCATCGGGGACGGCATTCAGAACAACCTCCAGAACAACCTCCAGAACAACATACTGTGAAACAAGGCGAGAAACAGTCAGTTGAATTCATCCTGCTCCATTCCACAAAATATGGGGACAGCTCCCTCGTGCTCCACACCCTCAGCCGCGAGTTCGGCCGGCGCAGCTTCTTCCTCCGCTCCGTCTGCTCGGCTTCGGCTGTCGCGGGCGGCGCGGCGAAAGCCGGCGGGGGTGCGAAAAGGGGAGGTTCGAGAGCCGCAGTGGCCGGAATGGTCAGCCCGATGAACATAATCGAGGCCGAAGTCGCGCCCGTCCGTTCCTCCCCGCAGGCTATGCCCGCGGTCAGCGCGCTTTCCGCCGTCCGTCCGCTCACGGGGATTCGCGGCGACCTCCGCAAGGGCTGCATCACCGTCTTTATGGCGGAGGTGCTCTTCCGCGCCCTGCGCGACGGAGCCTCCGAAGACGGCCTGTACGAGTGGTGCAGAAGCAAAATCCTGCTTCTCGACGCGCTGGAGGGCAATTTCGTCAATTTCCACCTGATATTTCTCCTTGAACTCACCGCCGCCCTCGGATTCCGTCCGGAGTTCCGGGACATCGCGCCGTTCATCCCCCCGGAGCACGCCGCCGTCGCGGAAAACCTGCTGAAGCTGCCCTTCGAGGAGGCTCTGCTCGTCCCGATGACCGGCACCGTCCGCTCCGACCTCGTCGACTCCTTTCTCGCCTATTTCGAGACCCATCTCGAATACCCCTTGAACATCCGCTCCGCCGCCGTCCTGAAAGACCTGTTCCGTCAGTAGCCGCCTCGCACCAGCCCCCATCAACTTATTTCCACCGGGTTTCTAAATGAATCGGAAACAAATCGGAAATGAACCGGAAACTATTGGAGGTTTTTAGGGAAATAATGCGTAACTTTGCACTCTTTAAAGTTACAGATGGTAAATATCTCCCGGGGGGGGGTATCCCCTAACTGAAGAACCGCGCCTATGCAACTGCTTGATGTGTAATTGGTTTTACATTCTTGCAGGACTAGGAGGCTTGTTCTGAACCTCCGGTAGGGGCGTGCCCTGAAGTCAGGGATTACATTTTTGAAGTCAAGGGTTTCATTTGGAATTACAGTTCTGAAGTCAAGAGTTTCATTCTGATCATTCAACTTCAGCAAGTGAGAGCTTGGCAGGGGCTTCCGCCCGCGGGACTTGAGTTGAGGATTTCGAGCGAGGATTATGACGGCCGTCGAAGATAACAAACGGATATGCTGGTTCGTGCTGCGCGACCTCAAGCGCCCGAACGCCAAGCTGCCGGCCTACAGGCAGCTGTCCGAGTCGCATTTCGACGTGTTCACGCCGATGCGCGAGCAGATTCGCGTCCGCGGCGGCAGGAGGGAGCGGCGGATGGCCCCCTACATCCCGAGCCTGCTCTTCGTCCGCAGCTCCCGCGAGCTTCTCGACCCGGTCATCGAGACCGTCCCGACAATCCAGTACCGTTTCCCCAAGGGCGGCGGGTATATGCAGCCGATGGCCGTGCCCGACGATGATATGGAGAGGTTCATCCGCGTGGTGAAGGCGTCGGAGAATCCGAGATATTACCTTCCCGAAGAACTGCCCAAATCATTCTGCGGACGCGAGATCCGCATAGTCGGCGGGCCGCTGGACGGCTGCGAGGGCAGGCTGCTGACGATACGCGGATCGAAGAAGCGGCGGCTTCTGGTGGAGCTTCCGGACTTCTTCTATGTCGGGGTGGAGGTCAGCCCGGAGTTCATCGAGCTTGTATGAAAGGGAAGGCTGTCCTGAAAGAGACGAACGGGCCTTGCCGGCCGGCTCCGGTTTCCGGCTGGGCGGAAAGAAACGGAACGGAAAGGCACAGAACCGGACTGGACCGGGACGAACGAAACCTGAAACCTTAGAAACATATACTTGACTATGAATGACATCTGGATCGTGAACTGTTGCGCGGTGTTCCTTTTCGGAGTGCTCGGCACCTGTGCCGTCATACCGAGAATCATTCTCGTCTCCTCCCGCAAGCACTTGTGGGACGTTCCCGACGCTCGCAAGATTCACCGTTTCTCCGTCTCCCGTCTCGGGGGCGTGGCCTTCTCGCCTATGGTGGTCTTCGCGGTCTCGATGCTGCTCGCCGCCAATTCGCTTCTGGGTCACGACGAGCTGAGGATGGCCGTGGCGGAGGAGCTGCCTGCTCTCTCGTTCGCTCTCTGCGCCGTGATAGTGCTGGCTCTCGCGGGGATGGAGGACGACCTCATCGGCATAAGATACCAGTCCAAGTTCTTCTTCCAGATTGTCAGCGGAATCCTCGTCGTCGCAGGCGGGGTGTGGGTCTGCGATCTGCACGGCATAGTCGGCATCCGCTCCATCCCGTTCTGGCTCGGAGTGCCGTTCACAGTGCTGCTCGCGGTCTTCATAATCAACGCGATAAACCTCATCGACGGTCTGGACGGACTCGCCTCCGGGCTGAGCTCGCTGGCCTGCCTGACTTTCGGGCTGACCTTCTGCCTGCTCGGCGAATGGGTCTATGCGGTTCTCGCCTTCTCCGTACTCGGAGTGCTCGTCACGTTCTTCTGCTTCAATGTCTTCGGCAACGCGGAGCACGGACACAAGATTTTTATGGGGGACACGGGCAGCCTGACGGTCGGCCTGATGCTCAGCCTTCTCGCCGTCAAACTTACGATGTGCGACACGCTTACAGCCTGCGGAGTTCCGGAATGGGCGGCCGAAGGCGCTCTGACGGACATCCTGGCCGGTTCTCCGGCGGAGTCTTCAGCGGAGGCTTCGGCAGGTGTTTCTGCCGGGGCTTCCGCCGCGTGCGGCCGCCGCTGGAGCCTCTCCGGGATAAACCCGCTCGTGCCGGCCTTCTCGCCGCTGCTTGTCCCCTGCCTTGACGTGCTCCGGGTCTATCTGCACCGCGTGCGCAACGGACGCAACCCGTTCCTCCCGGACAAGAACCACATCCACCACAAGCTTCTCGCGGCGGGGATGACGCAGAGGGGCGTGCGCGTCACCCTCTTCAGCGTGTCGGCGGCGTTCTCCCTGGTGAACGTGCTCCTGTCCCCGTCTGTCAACGTCAACTGGATAGTGCTCGGGGACATAGTCGTCTACACCGTCGGCAACATCCTGCTGACCAGATACATCGCCCGCAAAAAATTGAACAACTATAATCCGTAATATGAAAGCAAGAAACATCATCCCGATGCTGGCGGCGGCGCTGCTCTCCGCAGCCTGCGCCACTCCGAACGTAGCCTATCTCACCGGCATCGAGCCCGGGGTCGGGGAGACGGTGAGACATCCGCTGGAGGTCAGGGTGCAGCCCGATGACAAGCTCATGATACTCGTCAGCAGCCGCGACCCGCAGCTCACCTACCTCTTCAACCTCCCTGTGGTCAACAGAACGATCGGCTCCTACAGCGGCGACTCCGGCTACAATACCGGCAGCGGCGGCAGCAACGGCCTGGCCGGCTACAGCGTGGACAAGAACGGCTGCATCGACTTCCCTGTCATAGGCGAGGTGAAGGTCAGCGGGATGACCCGCAAGGAGATCGCGACCTGGTTCAAGAACGAGCTGATCTCCCGCAACCTCGTGAAAGACCCCGTGGTGACGGTCGAGTTCCTGAACCTCACGGTGTCGGTACTCGGCGAAGTGGGGCATCCGGGAAGGGTGAGCATAGACAAGGACAGGCTCTCCCTGCTCGACGCGCTCTCGATGGCTGGCGACCTCACGGTCTACGCCAAGAGGGAGAACGTGCTGGTGCAGAGGGAGGAGAACGGCAAGAAGGTCATCTACAGGGTCAATCTCAACTCCGGCCGCGAACTCTACGACTCTCCGGTCTATTACCTCCAGCAGAACGACGTCATCTATGTCGAGCCTAACGGAATGAAGGCGCGTCAGGGCACGGTCAACGGCAACAACCTCCGCTCCGCATCCTTCTGGATGTCCGCCACCTCCTTCCTCACGAGTATGCTCGTGCTCATCCTCAACCTGACGAAAGTCACGAGGTGAGACTGACGCCCCGGACGGATAAAACGGCATATTCCCGGAACAAAGTTCAGGGGCTCCGGACAAATCCGGAGGCATATCCCCGAGACACAGTTCGAGGACTCCCTGACAACCCCGGCGGCATATCCCCGAAACATACATCGGAAACATATCAGAAACATTATGACTCTGAATCAGAAAAACACAAAATCAGCGCAGCAGGAGGACTCCTTCCGCATACAGGACCTGCCCTACCTCTGCCTCGCCAAATGGAAATGGTTCGTCCTCTCCCTCGCGGTGACGTTCGGAATCGCGACGGTCTACATCCTGCGCACCGTGCCGACCTACACCGGTTCGGCCTCCGTGCTGCTGAAGATGGACCGCAAGAACAACTCCCTCTCCACGGCCACCGACTTCTCCAAGTTCGGGATGTTCCAGTACGGGACTAACATCCAGAACGAGATGATCGCGTTCCAGTCCCCGTCGCTTATGGCGGAGACCGTGCGCCGTCTGCATCTGGACTGGAACTACAGCCTCCCTGGGAGATTCCACCGCGACGTGGCCTACGGGAACTCGCTTCCGGTGAGCGTCACTGCGGACGCGCTGGGGGAGAATGAGTCCGCATCGTTCACCCTCCGCGTGAAACGGGACAGCACGCTGATTCTCACCGAGTTCGTCCGTGGCGGCAAGAAAGTGGACGTCAAGGAGGTGCGCGGACGGCTCGGCGACCCGTTCCCGTCTCCGGTCGGCCCTGTGGTCATCCGGCCTGCCGCCGGCTACACCGGGGGGCAGGAATATGTCGTCTATGTGGCGAAGGGCGGTTTCGCCGGGACTGTGGCGTCCTGCAGCTCCCGCCTGAAGGTCGTGCTGACCGACGAGAAGTCCTCGATCATCGACCTGACCTTCCGGGACAGCTCCCTCAAACGCGCCGAGGACGTGCTCAGCACACTGATAACAGTCTATAACGAGTCCTGGATGAAGGACAGGAACCAGATCGCGGTGAGCACCTCGATGTTCATCAACGAGCGTCTCGCCCTCATCGAGCGGGAGCTGGGCAGCGTGGACGAGGACATATCCTCCTACAAGTCCGAACACCTCCTGCCCGACGTGCAGTCAGCTTCGAGTATGTATATGAGCCAGAGCAACGAAATCGGGGCGCAGCTCCTCTCGCTCAACAACCAGTTGCAGATGACGAAATATGTCCGTGACTACATCTCCTCGGACTCCAACCGCAACCAGCTTCTTCCGGTGAACACGGGAATCGCGACGTCGAGCATAGAGTCGCAGATTGCGGAATATAACCGTATAATCCTCCAGCGCAACAACCTCGTGGCGAACAGCAGCGCGGAGAACCCGATAGTCCTCGACCTCGACAGGACGCTCGCTTCGATGCGCGAGGCCATAATCCAGTCGGTGGACAACCTCATAGTCACTCTCGAGACCCAGATCGGCAGCCTCCAGCGCACCGAGCAGCAGGCCACCTCGCGCCTTGCGGCCAGCCCGGCCCAGGCCAAGTACCTGCTCTCAGTCGAGCGCCAGCAGAAAGTCAAGGAGGCCCTCTACCTCTTCCTCCTCCAGAAACGCGAGGAGAACGAGCTCTCGCAGGCCTTCACCGCCTATAACACCAGGGTGCTCACCCCGCCGCACGGCAGCGCGAGCCCCTCGTCCCTCTCCCGGAACTACATCCTGCTCATAGCCCTCGCCATAGGCCTGCTCATCCCTATGGCGGTCATCTTCCTCCGCGAGAACTTCAACACGAAAGTGCGCGGGAAGAAGGACCTCGAGAACCTCCCGGTGCCGTTCATAGGCGAGATTCCGCTCTGCTATGACAACCGGAAGAAGAAGAAACCTTTCGGGAAGAAGCCGGAGGAGGTCAAGGCGATAGTCGTCAGAGAGGGCAGCCGCGACATAGTCAACGAGGCCTTCCGCGTCCTGCGCACCAATCTCGAGTTTATGGCTGGGGGCGACAGGAGCTCGAACGTCATCCTCATAACCTCCTTCAACCCTGGCAGCGGCAAGTCCTTCCTCACGATGAACATCGCGGTGAGCCTCGCCATCAAGGGCAAGAAGGTGCTCGTGGTCGACGGCGACCTGCGCCACGGCTCCGCGTCGTCCTACATAGGCTCGCCGACGATGGGTATGAGCGACTACCTCGCCGGACGCACCTCCGCCGGAGTCGAGTCCCTCGTAGTCGCCGACGACCAGCAGCCGAACCTCTACATCCTCCCTGTGGGCACCATCCCGCCGAACCCGACCGAGCTGCTCTTCGACGAGCGTCTGAAGACCGTCATCGAAACAGTCCGGCCGCTCTACGACTTCGTCCTCATCGACTGTCCGCCTGTCGACATCGTCGCCGACACCCAGATCATAGCGAAGCTCGTCGACCGCACCATCTTCGTCGTCCGCGCCGGCCTCCTCGAAAAGAGTATGCTCGCCGAACTCGAAAAGAACTACGAGGACAAGCGATTCAAGAATATGACCGTGGTCCTCAACGGCACGGAAAGCCGGGGCTCTCGTTACGGCTATCGCTACAGCTACCGTTACGGATATGGATACGGCTACGGTTACGGC
>CAVIXF010000048.1:0-12053 GCA_963646585.1 Candidatus Gastranaerophilales bacterium HUM_1
GCATAGCTCAAGCAAGCTTGGCTCTGCTCTCACTTGTCGAAAAGGTTCGATTTTCGTAGCCGGAGCAGGGGCGAAGGCGGCCTGAAACATTATTTGGAATGTCGGAATTTGTATCGTACCTTTGCGGAGTATCGTTATAACGGCAGTATTATGGGAGTGAGCATCTTGTATCACGGTTCCGAGAATGTCATCGGGCGGCCGGCGTTCGGTGCGGGGAATGCGCGGAATGACTACGGACTCGGATTCTACTGCACTGAGCATCAGGAACTCGCGAAGGAATGGGCCTGCGCCGGGAACAGGGACGGGTTCGCCAACGAATATGAACTGGACTGGGACGGGCTGACGGTTCTCGACCTGTCTGACAGCAGCTATCACATCCTCAACTGGATGGCCATATTGCTGGAAAACAGGACATTCGTCGTCAATCAGGGGATTGCGGCGGCAGCAAGGGGATATCTGCTTGAGACTTTCCTCCCTCCGTACGGAGAATACGACGTCATCAGGGGGTATCGGGCGGATGATTCATATTTCTCGTTCGCGTCGACGTTTCTGAACAACACGATTTCGCTTGAACAGCTCGGACGGGCGATGATGCTTGGGGAACTCGGAGAACAGATTGTGCTGAAGAGCGAAAAGGCATTCGGGAGAATCCGTTTTCTGAAGGCAGTCCCGGCCGAAAGCGGGACATACTATCCCAAGAGGATGTCGAGAGACCGCAAGGCAAGAGCGGATTTCGTTGACGAGAAGAACAGAGGGACTGTGCTTAATGAGACTTATGTCATTGATATCGTGAGAAATGGATGGACGAACGATGATCCGCGCCTACGACGGGATTTACCTTGAGGACGCTATGAACAACTTCGCCGTGATGATGGACTACGGGGCGAAGATCTGCCCGGGAGGATTGGACGGATTCTACGACAGGATGCTCGCGAGTGATGCGATACGGCAGTTTGAATCGGGGAATCCGCGCTATCTTGCCGGGATGTCAGGCATCGAGCTGGCAGACGCGGTCATCTTCGCTTCCGGGGAAAGCTGCGGCACTGTCACATATATTCTTGGGAAACGGTCGGACATATTCTGGACCGGATGGTCTTCCGCCTATCTCCAATGGTATGTCGGAACGAGCTTCGAGAATCTGAAAAGATGGGGTCTGCCGGCCGGAGAGGTGCTGCGGATGTACCCGACTTTCCACGAAGCCGATCTCAGCAAATTCCTGGAAGCCGCGCTTTCCGTCATCGGCCTCGGGCGCACTGAGGAGGGAAGCCGCCTGAAACGTCAGAGACAGCTCGCCGGATTCACGCAGAAAGAGCTGGCGGAGCGTTCGGGAGTGTCGCTCCGGATGATTCGCGCATACGAGCAGCTCGACCAGGACATCGCGAAGGCCGAAGCCGGTTCGCTGCTCAATCTCGCCGCCGTTCTCGGATGCGAGCCTGCGGATTTGCTCAATTGATGCAGGTTATTTTTTGAAAGTTTCTAAATTTGCGTGTTTTTCGCAATCAGAATGGAAGAATCAGATATGGAAGAAAAAATTCAGACGTCGCTCCCGGAGAACGCGGGAAGGGAGCTTAAGCCGGGGGAGGAGTACCAGCCGCTGCTCTCGCCCAGGAAAAACTATCCGGAGGTCACGCCCTGGTCCGTTTCGGTCGGGCTTGTGATGACCGTCATCTTTTCGGCCGCGGCGGCCTATCTGGGGCTGAAAGTCGGGCAGGTGTTCGAGGCTGCGATTCCCATCGCCATCATCGCCGTGGGGCTTTCTTCGGCTCTCGGGCGCAAGAACAGCCTCGGGGAGAACGTGATGATCCAGTCCATCGGGTCCTGCTCCGGAGCCATCGTGGCGGGCGCGATATTCACCCTGCCAGCGCTCTACATCCTTCAGGACAAATATCCCGAGCTGACGGTCAACTTCAGCAAAGTCTTCTTCTCCAGCCTTCTGGGCGGCGTGCTCGGCATCCTGTTCCTGATACCGTTCAGGAAATATTTCGTCAAGGAGATGCACGGGAAATATCCGTTCCCGGAGGCCACGGCGACCACTCAGGTGCTTGTGAGCGGCGAATCCGGCGGCAAGGGGGCGAAGACCCTGCTCGCGAGCGGACTCATCGGCGGTCTCTACGACTTCGTTGTGGCGACGTTCGGGGCCTGGAGCGAGACTGTCTCGACGACGGTGCTCTCGTTCGGACAGACCGTCGCCGACAAGGCTAAAGTGCTGCTCAAGGTGAACACGGGCGCGGCGGTGCTCGGTCTGGGATATATCGTGGGGCTTAAATATTCCTTCATAATATGCTGCGGAAGTCTGCTCGTCTGGCTCATAATCATCCCTCTGATGAACCTCGTCTGGGGCGGGAGCGTGCTCGACTTTATGGGCACGGGGATCACGCAGACGGTGTCCGAGATGACGGCTGACCAGATTTTCAGCAACTACGCCCGTCACATCGGCATCGGGGGCATTGCGACGGCCGGGATAATCGGCATAATCAAGTCGTTCGGGGTCATCAAGTCGGCTCTCGGGCTGGCCGCGGGCGAGTTCCGACGCAAGAAGGGCGACGACGAGAAGGAGGTGCTTCGCACGCAGAGGGACATCTCGATGAAGATCGTGGTTCTCGGCATAGTCGTCGCGCTCGCCGCCGTGTTCATCTTCTTCGCCTTCGGAGTGGTGGACAATCTGTGGCTGGCGCTTGTGGGGCTGCTCATCGTGGCGGTCATCGCGTTCCTGTTCACGACCGTGGCGGCCAACGCGATCGCGATCGTGGGGTCGAATCCTGTCAGCGGAATGACGATAATGACCCTGATACTGGCGAGCATCATACTCGTGGCCTGCGGTCTGAAGGGGACTGCCGGGATGGTGGCGGCTATGGTCATCGGCGGCGTGGTCTGCACGGCTCTGTCCGTCGCGGGAGCGTTCATCACCGACCTCAAGGCGGGTTACTGGATAGGCACGACCCCGAAGAAACAGGAAAGCTGGAAGTTCCTCGGAGTGCTCGTGGCGGCGGCGACCGTGGGCGGAGTGATGATGGTGCTGAACCAGACCTACGGATTCACAGGGGAGAACGCGCTCGTCGCCCCTCAGGCGAACGCGATGGCGGCAGTGATAGAGCCGATGATGAACGGCGGGAACGCCCCGTGGCTGCTCTACGGGATCGGCGCGGTGATAGCCGTCGTGCTGACTTTCTGCAAGGTGCCGGCGCTGGCGTTCGCTCTGGGGATGTTCATTCCGATCGACCTGAACCTTCCGCTGCTCATCGGCGGCGCGGTTTCGTGGTTCGTCGGAAGCCGCAGCAAGAAGGCCGAGGTGAATGCGGCGCGGCAGGAGAAGGGCACTCTGATAGCTTCCGGGTTCATCGCGGGAGGTGCGCTGATGGGCGTGGTGAGCGCGATTCTCAAGTTCGCCAAGGTGGACTGGTACATCGGTGCGGACACCGTCTGGGCGCAGTACTGGGCCGAGCCAGTGGCCATCCTTCCATACATCGCAATCATAGGATATATGATACTTTCGAGTATGAGGACAGAAAGTAAATGATATGAAGAAGTGCGTGGGCTTCAACAGGTTGAGGAGAGAGATAAGATATGGATATTAACTCAAGGAGATTAAAGAGATATGGAAAAGTTGATTGACAGATTTCTGAGATATGTGGCTGTGGACACGCAGTCCGACGAGAGCAGCGACAGCCAGCCGAGCGCCGCGAAGGAGCTGAATCTGCTGCGGATGCTCCGCGACGAGCTTGAGGCTATGGGAGTTGAGGCGACCCTCGACGAATGGGGATATGTGATGGCGACAATTCCGTCTAATGTCGAGAATGATCAAGTCCCGGCTCTGGGGTTCATCGCCCACATTGACACGTCTCCGGACGCTTCCGGAGCCGACATCAAGCCTCAGATAATCACGGACTATGACGGCGGGGACATCCCCCTCAAAGGGGTTCCGGGTCTTGCGCTTAAAGTCTCCGATTTCCCGGAACTGGCTGACTACAAGGGACAGACGATCATCACCACCGACGGGACGACGCTGCTCGGGGCGGACGACAAGGCCGGGGTGGCGGAGATAATGAACGCAGTCCAGTATATGACGGAGCACCCGGAGTTCAGACACGGAAAAATATGCATAGGATTCACTCCGGACGAGGAGATCGGGCGCGGAGTAGTCAAATTCGACGTCAAGAGGTTCGGGGCGAAATATGCCTACACTATGGACGGAGGCGCAATCGGCGAACTGGAATATGAGAATTTCAACGCGGCCTCGGCGACTGTCAAAATCCAGGGGCGCAACATCCATCCGGGATATGCCAAAGGCAAGATGAAGAACGCCATTCTCATAGGGATGGAGCTCAATTCTCTCCTTCCTGTGGAGCAGAGGCCCGAATTTACGGAAGGATATGAAGGATTCTTCCATATCGTCGGGTTCAACGGGACCGTGGAGGAGGCGACGTTCTCCTACATAATCCGTGACCACGACCTTGACCTGTACGAAAAGCGCAAGGCGATAATGCAGGACTGCGTGAATTTCATAAACGCGAAATACGGCGCCGGCACGGCGAGCGTGGAGATCCGGCATCAGTACTACAATATGCGCAAGCAGGTCGAGCCGCACTACGAAATCATCGAGACTGCGGTGAAGGCGATGGAGATCGAGGGCGTGAAACCGAAGATCCAGCCGATCCGCGGGGGCACCGACGGGGCGAACCTCTCGTTTATGGGTCTCCCCTGCCCGAACCTTTTCGCCGGCGGCCACAATTTCCACGGAAAGATGGAATATGTGCCTCTGGAGTCGATGGAGAAGGCTTCCAAGGTGATATTGAACATCATAAGTCTTTTCGCGGAAGGCCCGTTGAAAGGCTGATGCGGGCGAGTAATCGTCAAATAACTTGGTAATTTTTGTTCGCCTTTCGGGTATATATTTGAAAACGTTATGACCAGATGAAACTCCGTCACGCAATCATCCTCGCGGCCGCCGCGCTCGCGCTGTGCCTCTCCTGCGGCCATTCGGCCGGCAGGCGTCCGTTCCGCAGCGCGGACCTTGTCTTCGTGAAAATCCCGTCCGGATACAGTCTCGGCGACGGCACGATGTCCGAGGCCATAACATCCTCGACTTCCGGAGCTGACAGTTCCAGGATGACCATTCACATCGCAATACTCGAAGTCGCCGGAGATTCGACCTGGATCATCGACGCGACGATAAAGCGCGGAGTGGCCAGATATCCGCTCGACACCTTCCTCACCGACTTCCGGCTCAAGGACGGCAGCCTTCCGGTTCTCGCCGTCAAAAGGCCGGACGTCAGCGCGGGACAGGCTCGTCAGTTCGTTGAGAACGCCAAGAAATTCATAGGACAGCCCTACGACGTACATTTCCTTCCGGACAACGGCGCGATGTACTGCAGCGAACTGGTATACAACTCATATATCCTCCCCGACGGCACGCATCTCTTCAAGGAGCGTCCGATGAACTTCCTTTCCCCGGACGGGGAGATGCCGCAGTACTGGACCCAGCTCTTCGCGCTTTTGGGACAGGAAGTTCCGCAGGGGGTTATGGGCACGAATCCGCAGGATATGTCGGAAGACCCGTCCCTGCGGGATGTCGGGAGGCTTGATACAGGCGAGGAGAAAGCGGGGAACGGCCGGAAAGGCGGCAGCGATTGACGGGAAGAATCATTGACGGGAGGGAATCATTCAAGACAGCTTTCAGACGAGGATGAAAGGCGGAAACTATATTCAACGGCTCATAGACGGGGACGACTCCGCCCTGGATGACATCTACAGTTCATTCAGGCAGGGTTTCATCTCATTCGCCGGTTCATCGCTCGGCCTCGGGCGCGAGGATGCCGCCGACCTGTTTCAGGAGGCCTGCATCTGTCTTCTGGTGAACGTACGTCGCGGAAAAGTCACGGAGCTCGAGAACCGTCAGGTCCAGGCATATCTCTACACCACAGGGAGATATATCCGGATGAACCGACGCCGCAAAGGTCATCTCCCGCTTGAGACCGCCGTATGGGACGACGAAACCGGCTCCGCGAAAATAATCGAGAACGTCCCGGACACGGGGGAAGACCCGCAGGAAAAGGAGCAGCGCATCCAGGTCGTTCAGGATGTGGTCAGAAGCATTCCCGCGCCGTGCTCGACTCTGCTTGAGCTGCAGTTCTTCCACGGGAAGAAACAGGCCGAGATCGCCGTCGAGATGGGCTACGAAAGCGCGGACTCCGTCAAGACTATGGTGAGCCGGTGCAAGGGGAAGGTGAGAACCATCGTGAGACAGAAATACAGGGAGCTTGGGCTATGAGCACGATTGACGAAAAAGAGACGCGGACGGACAGGACCGCCAATTCGGAACTCGACAGTCTCATCGAGGAGGCCGTCATCGAGAACTGCGCCCGCAAACGGCTTCATTCGCTGGAAAACGAAATCCGAGACAGGGAGCGGAAGTCACGGACACTCAGGCGCATATTCCTGTGGGCCGGAGGCGCCGTCTCCGCCGCCGCAGTCATCTCCGCGGTTGTGATCCTGCACGAGGGAAACGGATTCGACGGCACAAAAAAGGATGTCTATGCCCGTGTTGAAGCCGACGCGACGGAGCCGGGAACGGCCGACACGCCGGAAGGACGGTCCGAAGCCGGAATGACAGAACCGCGAAATGGTGAAACGCGACAGACAGAACTGCAAAAGAGGGGAACGCGACAGACGGAAACGCGAAATGGTGAAACGCCGTCGGCCCGTCCCACAGAAGAGCCGGGTCGGACACCTGCGCTTTCCGTTGAAGACAAAGCGAAAATCATCGGCGGAGACTGTCTCGCCTGCCTCGACGTCCATCGCGGAGTCGGAGAAATTGACAGGCGGGTTCAGACTGCTCTGCGGCTGCTCAAAGAGGAGAAAACGGCCGAAGCCATTGACAGTCTGGAGACTGCGAGAGACGGGATTCTGCACAGGAGAGCGGCTCTGGACGCGGAGGAGGACGACAACGACTTCGCCGAACTTGTGGAACTGAACGGTCTGGAATGCGATGTCGAATGGTATCTTGCCATCGCGTATCTGAACACCGGGGACATCGAAAAAGCCGGAACGAAAATGAAAGAAATAGCAGCAGGCGGCAGCCGCCACAAAGAAGATGCGAAGAAAATCCTTGACGAACTCCGGAAGCTGTGAATTGGCACTCAACTGGATGTCACTCAAACTGCTGACAGTCGCCGTTCTTCTGTCGCTGTTCATAGGCGGCGGAATCCCCGCTGCGGCACAGAATCTCTCCGTCCCGGGGCTTGACTTCGACGAGTTCGGGGCGGAGGTTTCCGATGACGACCGGGCCAGGGCCGCATACTATATGGGGCGGTTCGCAGCCGGCAACCGTCTGCACGACAGCGGCCTCCGTGGTGAGGACTATCATCTGAAATACGACGCGATACGACGTGAGAGCGGCGACTCGCTTCTGGTCTTGGACAATTACGGACTGTGCGAGGCGATGTGCGGGCTTATGAAAAAGTACGACTACTATATGCGGCCGTGGGATCTCCGAAACGGGCAATCCGAAACTCCCGCCATCCAGAGACTGTACGCCTACGGGATTCAGAACGCCCGGAACAGGACGGATTTCATCCGTTTTCTGTCAGGCTATATGGTGCGGGCCTCATATCCGGACCAGAAAATTGTCGGGGAGTATCTCATCCGTGAATGCGGCGACTTGCTGGACGACGGCTCAAAGTGCGACGCTCTCGAGTATGCGGCCACCGGAATTCTTGAAACCGTTGAACTCACGGACACTGCGGCGGTCAGAACCGCCTACGGGTACTACGTCAATCTGCTGGCTCTGTCTCTGAAAATTTCCGGGGAGGATGACCAGCGTCCCCTCAACATCCTGTGGCGCTGTGCGTGGCTCGCCCATACGCCGCACGTCAATGACTGGGATATGGTGGAGAGACTTTACGGCCATTACAGGAAAAGCGGCGAGCCTTATCTTGACGGGCGAATCAAGGACATTTTTTCCGATCCGCTGTATGGCCTTTTTATGAAAAAGATTGATGAGGGTGACTATTACGCGGCATCCGACGTGCTGGATGTGTTGATGTCCGGCACAGATGTCGACCTGTCCGAGAGCAATTGCGGGAATGCCGAGGTCTCCCTCTATTCTGACGCCCAGATCTACCTGTTATATAACAAGGCGGTGCTGGACTATAAGATGGGGAGGGACGGATATGCGGAAGAGATGAGACGGGCCTGGAACCTCGGGATGAAATATCTGTCTCCGGAAGGAGGATATTACGGGATTCCGGAATATATCCGTCCGGACTACAGATTCCTGACTGGCATAATTCAGTCGATGCCGACTTCATACCTCTCGTCCGACGCCGGGGAGGTCTATGATGCGGCGCTGTTCATCAAAGGAACGACGGAGAATCTCGGACCGGACATTCTGAAGAGGCTTGAGGAACTCGGGGAAAAGGACTTGTGCGAGTATGCGGATTCACTGAGAAACAACTACGACAGGGGCAGCATCTGGCGCACCGGCCCGAATCCGATTTACGATGTCGACGAGGCGGCGTTCCGGCGATGGTCGGAGCGCGAGAAGAGGTATGAAGGCCGTCTGCGCTCCATATTCGGCCCCGAAGGAGCGATGAAACTGTGGGAGAAGAATGTGGTTGACTGGCGTTCCGTCAGAAACGCCCTCGGAGACGACGAGACCGCGATAGAGATAGTCCGCACCCTGTCCTCTTCCGGAGAATTGTACGAATATAGAGCGCTGGTGCTCAACCGCAATGACGACGTCCCGACAGAGGTGAAGCTCTGCACGGCGACGGAACTGCGGGAAATCCTCAGAAGCGGAAACATCTATGACACGGACTCCCGGAAGATGTTCGAGAGCGTCTGGAAGCCGATATGCCCGCACATCAAGGGGAAAATCATACATTACTCCCCCTTCGGCATACTCGCCAACGTCAACATAGCTGCGGTATGCGGCGAAGACGGCCGCCGCCTGTCCGACTCCTACGACATCCGCAGATGCAGCTCCACAGGATGGCTCGCCGGACGCGATGCGACGGAGACGCCTGCGAAATATGGTAGTATCGAACTCTGGGGCGGCTCCCGCTCCATCTCCGAAAGTGCGCAAGAGATTGAGGACATCGGCAGAATCGCCGCAGAGAACGGAGTCAGCCCGGCCATCCACGCCGAAGCAGAATGCACGGAGCAGTCTTTTCGGAACATCTCCCGGAAACACGTCCCGATATTGCACATCGCCGCGCACGGCTTCTATGACAGGCCGGACAGCGGTTCCTGCGGGAACGAGGAGGACAATCCTCTGGACCGCTGCGGCATCCTGTTGGAAGAGGACGCTTCCGAAGGCGGAGTGTCAGGAACGGCAGAGAATACAGGAACAGATGAAATGGTCTGGAAGCCCGGAAAGGTCAGTATGAATAGGATCGACGGAGTTCTCCGTGGGTCGGAAATCGCCAGAATGAACCTCGTAGGAACTGACCTCGTCGTCCTGTCCTCCTGCAAGAGCGGCCTCGGCGACTTCTCCGAAGAGGGAATTATGGGACTCCGTCGGGCGTTCCGCCTCGCCGGGGCGAAAACGGTGGTGGTGGCTCTCGGCAATGTCCAGGACAAGGCCACGAGAGTCTTTATGACCGAATTCTACCGCAGCCTCTTCTCCGGCAAGACCAAGCGCCGGGCCTTCAGCGACGCGGTCACATTTATGAAATCCAGCTCCGGCTTCTCCTCCCCGGAATGCTGGGCACAGTTCGTTATGATTGACTGATTCCGTCACGGCCAAATGCCGCAAATCAGTCCTTTCCTTTTGAAAAGGAAAGAAAATGCGGAAATTATCCTTATCAAAAGGAAGGGGTATGAAACCTCCGGGGATGGTATAGGAAAAAATGATGGAGGCTGCTCAACGGATATCGTTCAACAGAACCTCCACCGCTTCGTTTATGTCCCGCCAGGCCGTCTCGAAGTCCCCGGTGTACCAGGGGTCGGCGACGTCGCGATCCTCTCCCACGAGGGACATCAGCAGCCGCACCTTCCTGTCCGGATCCGGCACAAGCCTTTCCAGCCGGCGAAGGTTGTTCCTGTCCATCACATAGATGCGGTCGTAGTGCCGGTAATCGTCCGGAGTCATCTGTCGCGCCCGGCGGCGTTCAAACGGAATCCCGTGCCTCCGCAGCGTCTCCTTCGCCGGCGGATATATGTCGTTCCCGATTTCTTCGGCCGATGTCGCCGCCGAGGCGATTTCATATTCCCCCGAAAGCCCCGCGTCCGCAACCGCCTTCTTCATCACAAACTCCGCCATCGGGCTGCGGCAGATGTTCCCGTGGCAGACGAAGAGTATTCTGGTCATCATTATGCAGTCCTCCAGCCGTCAACGGTGCGGGTCTCGGAGGAGAAGTTGACTCCGAGCTTGATGATCTGCTTGCCGGAGGAGAGAAACTGTTTGTCGTAGCCTTTTTCTTCTATCTGTTTGAGGGCGATTTCCGGCGACTGGTCGCGCTTCAGCTCTATTATATAGATGTATTTGTCCGTGTCGAAGGTTATGTCCATACGGCCTCGGGAGGTGTGGCACTCCGTCTTGACATAGAGCCCCATCATCTTGAGCATTACATACATCGTGTTCTGGAAATAGAGTTCGAGGTCGCCTTGGATTTCGTAGTCGTTGCCGGAGAGGAACGAAGAGAACCGGGTCATAAAGGATTCGACGTCGCCGCGTTCGATGTCGCGGACGAACTGAACCACGGAGAACTCGCCCTGGAGGAGAGCCGGAGCATAAAGCTGGCTCAGGGAGTTCAGGAAGCCGCTCCTGACCTCTTCGTTCGGATAGTCAAGCCGGTAGGTGTCGAATCTTGCGTCATATCCCCGTATCGTCAGATAGCCGGTCTGGTACATCAGGGTTATCGGTTCCGGTTTCACATAGTTAGTCCCCGTAAGAACATAGGACTGGACTTCGTCCTTCGATATCCCTTCAAGATTGAAATTCCCTTTCTTGAGATAGCGCACGAGGAACGCCGGAGTGCCCGTCTCGAACCAGTACATACGGAAACGGTTGGCGTTGAATGTGTTCAAGAGACTGAAAGGATTATACACCCCCGGAGCGTCCTCGCTGAAATGGTAGCCGTCATACATCTTCTTCAGTTTATCGTAGCACTCGTCCTTCGACAGCCCGTTGTTCTCCGCGAGCTCCGCAACGCTGCCGTCGAAATTCGCCTTCAGCTCGTCTTCCGAAATCCCGCAGATGTCCGAATATCTCAAGTCCATCGATATGTCCGTCAGATTGTTCAGTGCGCTGAACACGCTCATCTTGCCGAGTTTCGTCACCCCCGTCAGAAAGGCGAAGCGGATGAGCCTGTCCTTGCCTTTAATAACGCCGTAGAAGCCTTGAAGCTCACGACGGAAGCTGTCCATAAGCTCCGGATTGTCGATGTTGTCGACCACCGGCTTGTCGTACTCGTCTATGAGAATGACGACCTCCTGACCTGTCTTTCCGTAAGCGGCGTCGATGACGGCGGTGAAACGGGCCGCAGGCTCCTCGAAGATTCTGGTGACGCCGTACTCGCTCTCCCACCCCGACAGATGCTGGTCAAGTTTGCCCGTGAGGTCGGCGACGGAAGTGTAGCGGCTTCCCGTCAGATCCAGATGCAGAACCGGATGCTCCGTCCACTTCTGCTCCAGTTCCTCAATCGCGAGCCCCGTGAAAAGATCCTTCCTGCCTTGAAAATACGCCTCCATCGTCGAGACAAGCAGACTCTTACCGAACCGCCGAGGACGGCTCAGGAAGTAATAGCTTCCCGTCGCGGCAAGATTATAAATCCCGGCAGTCTTGTCCACATAGACGAATCCGCCCTGCCGTATCTTCTCAAAGTTTTGCAGTCCAATCGGGTACAACATAATCGCCATTGTTTTGTACAACCCACAAAGTTAGCAAAGATTTTTCAGTTTCCGGAAGTTTACTTTCCGGAGAATCCGACATCACTATTCAGACACCGGGCGGACAATCGCGGCCGGCGCCGATGTCAATCGCGTGAAATTTATCACAACCGAAAATCCCGAGCGTTTGTAACCACACGCCAGGGATTGCTTGACAGATGGGG
>CAVIXF010000049.1:0-12044 GCA_963646585.1 Candidatus Gastranaerophilales bacterium HUM_1
ATCGATCGCGTCGGGGTCACCGGCGATTCTCTCGATGTCCGCGTCGGTGTAGCGGACGGTGCGCAGGTTGAACTGGTTGCTGCGCTGGCTGAGCTGCGCGACGCGGGGAGTGTTGAATTTCGTGAACCCGCTCACGGCGCTCACCATATCCAGCGACTTCAGGAAATCCGCCTCGTTGGCGAAGGTCCGGCTCAACGACACGCGCTTCGCCTCCACCTGATACTGCCGGGTGCGGTCCTTGTCCTCGCTGCTGTAGGATGCGGTCTCGAACAGGTTCAGGGAATAGAGATATTCCAGATACTCCGCCGGATCCTCCGGAAGCTCCGGCACCGTGATTCCCGGGATGTTCTCGCGCACGATGCTCCTCTCGAACGGGTTGTCGTCCAGGAACACCATACTGTCGAACCCTATGTTCAGAATGCCCTGTATCGTGCGGATGTTGTCGACCTTGGTCTCCCAGTTGGCCTGGAACACCGCGATGTCGTCGAGCCGCAGCACCATATCCGGATGCTTCTCGAAAGGCTCCTTCGCCGTGTCCTCGTTGTTCTTGGAGGCGACGCAGATTATGACGCCGCGCTGCCGGAGCTTTCTCACCCACATCTGGAACTCCGTGAACGCCTTGCCGATGCCCAGCCCGTGTCCCAGCTGTATCTCCTCCAGCCCGTCATCTCCTATCACCCCGCCCCACAGGGTGTTGTCGAGGTCGAGTATCAGGCACTTCTTGAACCTCCCCTTCACGGCGCAGACTATGTCCATCACCCTTCCAGCCACGTAAGGCAGCGCATCCAGGGAAAGTACCATCTCCGTGCTCGTATAGACATTGGGGGCGAACATCCAGTCCCGGCCGAGCTTGTTCTGCAGCGCGGCTATGTCGCAGATGAAAAAATCCGGCTCCCGCCGGGCGAGTTCCATCAGCTCGAAGTTGAGCTTGCGCACCTGGAAGGTGAAGGAGGACTCGACCTTGTTCGCATAGCTGCCGAAGACAGTGTCCTCGATTTCGGGATAGTTGAAGCATATTATCTTCTTCCCCTTCAGCGCGGGGTTTCCGCAGACGGAAGACAGGAAGTCCGTCCTTTCGTCCGCCAGCGCCGCCTGCCCGTCGGAGTCCAGCATCGAGTGTCGTTCTCCGAGCTTGTGAGTGCTCTGGAACAGCACGATGAAGTCCGCGTCAAAGCCGTACAGCTCGCTTGATGGGTCGAGCAGCTGCCGCTCGACCTGACTGTACTCGGCCTCAAAAAGCTCTGTCCGGAAACCGCGCTCCACTCCCGTCCCCCGGATGGCGGTGCACAGAAGCTGTGTCGCGGTGTCGCCGACGACGGCCAGCCGGACGGCGGGCAGGCCGGACGCGTCCTTTTTAAGGCTTTGTTTCAATTCTTTGAATGTCAGCATAAGTTTTGGTTTTATAATCAGACGGCGGAGCCGCTCAATGTTTCGTAGATGGTGTCGCAGTACCTCTTCGGATGCCACAGCTCACGGTAGCAGCGGTACGCCCCACGGCGATATTCTTCATAGTCGCCCATAATCCTCTCCATCGCCGCCTCTATGTCATCCGTGTCTTCTACCAGAATGCCGCAGCGCCACTCCTCAAGGTACGAGAGGGAGTCCACCTTCGTCGCGACGACCGGGATTCCGCATTTCAGATAATTCCCGATCTTGCCGGCCGCAAGCCCCATATTCTCGGCCCTGTAGCCGAGTTCCTTCAGCGAATATATCGCGAGGCCTATCTTCGCGGAGGCTATCATCCGATCCAGTTCGACGTTCGTCACAGGCACGGTGGAGAAGAAGACCTTCCCGCTGCCGCCCGCATCCTTTTTCAGGTCGCGGAGATAGGGGTCGCCGTCCGAGAAGAAACCCGTGTGGAACACGAGCACGTACCGGGAGCTCCATTTCATCGCCGAGCGCGCGAGCCCCTTCGAGCAGAACCAGACGTTCAGCCCGCCGGAATGCAGGGCCACGACTTTGTCGGAGGGGATGCCGAACTTCTCGGAAAGGCAGCAGTCGTGCTCCCTGTGCTCCTCTGTATAGGAGGCGTTCGGCAGAAAAAGCATCCTGTCAGGGCTTATCTCGCACCATCTGCGGAGAAAGTCGCCGTGCCAGCGGTCGTGCGTGATCACATAGTCGGCCGCCTCGATCCGGCGCAGCTCCGCAGGCCTGCCTATGTCCGGATATTCCAGCACGAAAAAAGAGAAGACCTTTCTCAGATGACAGAGAATGGCGTTCGCCACACCGTCTCCGCCGACGTAACAGTCTGTCCTGTGAAAGGCCATCGACCACAATACTGTCAAGAACAACTTCAAAGATGTCGGAATCCCGATTTTTCCCGTGCGGGCGTTCACCAGCTTCGTCCTTATGTTCGGATAATCCCCGAAGTCCGGGGGCGTGTGAGTGCCATCCCGCGAGGAGATTATCTCGATCTCCACACCCCGCCCCGCGAGGTCGATGACAAGAGTCTTGAGACTTGGAATCTGGTTCAGAAAAGGGGCTCGCAACAGTATTGTGACTTTCATCCCGGTTTATTTATGGTATTTTCAACCGCGACATCAGATCCTCGTAAATCAAGAGGACACGGGACGCGGACATCCGTTCATACAGGGCGTCCGTCGGGTACTTCTCGGAGAGCCTCCCAGACAGCCACGCTTCGTAAAGGGACCGTATCCCCCGCTTTATGCCGCCGCAGTCTTCATTGTCGACAGCGATTCCTCCGCCGAACTCCGCCAAGGTGTCAGCCGCGAATCCCTCCTTCGGAGAGACTGCGAGAATCGGCTTTCCGGCCTGTGCGTAGTCGGTGAACTTGCTGGCGAAGAATATCCCCTTCTCCAGCCTTGCCTCCAGAAGGACGAGGCAGTCGAATTCCTGCATCTTCCGTACAGCCTCCAGATAAGGGAAGCTGCCGGCGCAGTCCACATAGTCCCGCAGGGAGTATTTATCGATGAGCCCCCGGGTGTAGTCGTTGATATATCCCATAATGGACAGACGGATTCTATACCCCCCCCCACTCTGCTCGTCAATCAGCTCCCGCATAGCCCTGAACAGCAGTTCCGGGTCGCGTTCGCGGGACAGGTTCCCCGAATGGCACAGGCGGAACACTCCGTCGGAGCCGGTCGTCTCCGCTTTCGGGAAGATGCTCTCCGGCAGCGCGATGTGAGGAATGACCTCGGTCCGCAGGCCGGACAGGAACGGGAAGTACACTGTGAAATGGTCGAGCAGCGACTGCGAAGGGAAGGTGCTCACGTCCGCACCCTTGAGGCAGACCTCCGTGAATCGCATCTTCCGCCTGAATTCCGCCCGTGAATAATGATGCCTGTAGGGTTCGGGCCATATCGGGGCGGCCGGGTCGTTCCAGTTGGCGATCCAGCGCAGGCCGTATTTCTCCTTGAGGCGCAGTCCGACCAGATGGGCGATGTCGTTCGGGGAGCGGGTCAGCACGGCGTCGTAATGATTCTTCCGGAGCAATGACTCCGCCTCGGCGAAGGCGCGACGCGCCCAGCGTATGCCCCCTTCCGGGTACGCTCCCATCTTCAGGGATGAGCGCAGGGCGTCAAAGGCCCGCTCCGCCCCATTCCCACGGTCGTATTCTATGGTGAAGGAGTTCTCCCTCAGAGGCAGCCAGGGCTCGGTCCATCCGGACGAATAGGTACACGAATCGGGACGGGAGATGACGTCCACCGTCCAGCCGTGTTCGTACATAGCGTAGACAAGCTTCGCATTGCACAGATTCTCCGAGAAAGTATAAGGCAGGTAGCCTGTCGCGATCATAAGCAGCCGCATAAGCGTATTGTTTTTTTTATGAAACTTTCAAAAAGAGGCAGTCTATGCTTTCAAGTTTCTATATTTCATAATCACTTGTCTCCTCGCCGTTCAGGATGCCGGCGATCCGTTCGCACGCGCGGCCGTCCCCGTATGGGTTTATGGCCTGCGACATTCGGGAATACGCCTCCGGGCTGTCGAGCAGGGTGCTCACTTCGGAGACTATCCGGTCGTGATCCGTGCCGACAAGATGCACCGTACCGCTCTCCAGAGCCTCCGGGCGTTCCGTCGTGTCGCGCATCACAAGCACTGGCTTCCCGAGACCGGGGGCCTCCTCCTGGATTCCGCCGGAGTCCGTAAGCACGATGTGGCTCTTCTCCATAAGGAAGACGAAGCTGAGGTACTGCAGAGGCTCGATGAAGAACATATTCCCGAGACCGGAGAGACTCTCTCCGAAGACCTCGTGGATCGGACGGCGCACGTTCGGGTTCAGATGCATAGGATAGACGAAATCGACCTCGGGATATTTCCGGGTCAGGTCCCTTATGGCCGTCACCATCGAGAGGAATCCGTCGCCGAAGTTCTCCCTGCGGTGTCCGGTGATGAGGACAAGCCTCCGCCCTCCCTCCAGACGGCTTATGTCATAGCCGGCGGCGGCCAGAATCTCCGCCTGCACCTCCGCCAGGGCGGCGTCCGTCCCGAGCCTTTTCACGACCAGATGCAGGGCGTCGATGACGGTGTTTCCTGTGACGAAGATCTTTCCGGACACGGCCTCCTCCAGCAGATTGGCCTTGGAAAGTTTCGTCGGGCAGAAGTCGTAGGAGGCTATGCGCCCGGTGATCTGCCGGTTCATCTCCTCCGGCCAGGGGCTGAGGATGTTGCGCGTGCGCAGCCCCGCCTCGACGTGCCCGACCGGAATCTGCCGGTAGAACGCGGCGAGAGCGGCCGCGGTCGATGTCGTCGTGTCGCCGTGGACCAGGACGATGTCGGGAAGGCACCTGTCGAAGACATCGCGCATCCCGAGAATGACCTTCGCAGTGACATCGTACAGATCCTGACCCTGTTTCATTATGTTCAGGTCATAGTCAGGCTTAATGTCAAAGACCGCCAGCACCTGATCGAGCATCTCGCGGTGCTGCCCGGTGACGCAGACGACCGTCTCGAAATCCTGCGGACGCGCCTGCAGTGCCTTCACAAGGGGGCACATCTTGATGGCTTCCGGCCGCGTGCCGAAAACAAGCATTATCTTCTTCATATATTTCGATTTTTACCCGATCAGCATTCTTCCGACTTTCGTCCGCATCAGCGCCCAGGACAGACACCAGGAGACGAAGATGACGGAGAGCGTCAGCAGGAGCGGGAACAGGATGACATAATCTGCGGCGAGCGCCTGAAGCGGGAACAGGCGTTTCGCCGTGTTCGAGATCATATACGGGCCGATCCAGTTATGAAAGATGTAGACTCCGAAGGAGTATTTGCTGAAGGCGACCAGAGGTCTGCAAAGGCGGATAATCCCCCCCCCGGACCGCCTCAGAAGGCGCATTACCGCGTTACACTCCTTGGCGGAATCCTCACAACCTACAGGTTGCTCCGGTGTCCGCCGCGTCGCGAGCCTTGTACTGCATCCTTCTGAGGCGGCCCGGCCCCCAAGGCCTTCCGCCGCGTTGTGTTCCTTGGCGGAATCCTCACTGCCGTTTATGGCGGCTTCGCAGCCGGCGGAGAGGCTCCAGAGGCCTACGAGGAAGCAGGTCACGCAGAGCATCGACCACCAGGTCTGGTCTCCGTACTCCACCGGCGCGACACAGAACTGGACCACGAACGGAATCAGCAGCGGGACGGCGAGATGAAAGCGGAATACGACCCCGAGCACCCGCTCCTGATGCGTCGCCAGCAGCATCCCGAGCAGAAACCATCCGAACCAGCGCGTGACGCCGCCGATTCCCAGCATCGGAGGAAAATACTCATACAGCCTCAGGCAGGTTCCGGCGAGGGAAACCGACAGGACAAGCAGCTCCGCCCAGCCGGTTCTGACCCATCTCTTGACGCACCAGCCCAGAGGGAAGCACCAGAAGAGGACGGGAAGATACCACAAATGCGAGAATCCTCCCCGGAGCAGCGTCCACGGACGGAACGGGACTCCGATCGTCGCCATCATCAGCGTCCCGAACACGAAGTAAGGCAGCAGCAGCCGCAGAGCCTTCCTGCGGGTCATCGGAAGAAACTCCCGATACTTCCCCCGGTCATAAAGCCAGCTGAACAGGAATCCGGAGATCAGCGTGAACATAGGCATCGCGATCTGAATCCCGCCGCACTGGACGAGCCGGAAATAGGTGTCGTGATAGAGCTGCACCGTGTCGGGAAGGTGCGCGGGGGCGTACATATACTGGTAAGTGTGGAAGAACACCACGGTCAGTATCGACAGCGACCGCAGCACTGAGATGTAATTGAGTTTCATTTCTTTTTCGAGTTGGAGGTGCGCGGGCGGGAACCAATCATCGCGAGAGCAGACAATTCTTCAAGATATTCTTTTTATCCCGGATTTCAGACAACTTTGCATTGACATTCTCCCACACGGATTCATCTATTCTTGAATCCCTCAGTTTCATAAATTCAGATTGATTCAATCCCAACATATTCATCAGAGAAAAGAAACGCTCGTTCCAGGCGCTGTTGTCGCCTTTGATCTTGTCGAACGTGAAATCCGTATTGAATATCGAGCAGAAAACAGCGCAATGAAATGAGTTTGTAACGACATACTCGGCTTTGGCAATATAACCGAGCCATTCTTCTATCGTCGGATAAGCCCGTTCATAATCATCGAACACTCCATCATTGGCGACATAGACAACACGCCATCCTTTTTCTCTTGCAAAAGAAAAAACTTCCTTTTTATCAATCTCCAATTTATATCCGAGCAAGTATATCAACATATATCTCTCAGAAATTTCCGGCATTCTCATAATTTCACCATACTGCTCTTTTGACAGCAGCAATGTCGGATCGGGCGTCCACACCGCGTCGTCACGTCCGGCCTGACTGCATATACCGACACCGCTGTTCTCGCGGACACCGACAAAATCAAAAGAAGGCAGATACTCGGAGATTTTCCGTGCATACCCGTCACTGACAGACGAGCCTCCGAATGAAGCAGCGAATGCCATCCTGAGCACATTCTTTCCCCCGAAATCAAGAAAATAAGCCATATCATCCACCTGCTCGCTCCATACGATGTCACTCCCGCAAATATAAACATCATATTGCGGAGGCCTCGCCCGCAGCTCCGCCAAAGTGGAATAGCGCTCGCGCCCAGACCTTATCCGAGCCTTGCGAAAATCCTCAAAATGTCTGTCAGCCGCAGTCATACTCGACTTGTATCTTCTCGATTCAAGTCTCCGGCAGTAATATCCGGCATACATAATCGGGTGCGACAGAACAGACAGCAGTTTTTTTATGAGCGGCCGCGCCCGCATTCGCTCCGCCTGTTCCATCTGTCGAGACGACGGGTCATAGTCGATAACCTCAGCCTCAAACCCGAAAGACGCCAATATGGTTTGAAGGGCATAGGCCTGCAACACCTGACCATAATTCTCGTTGCTCCGCCAAAATGTCATTACCCCGATTGTCTTCATATCCGGAATATCATATCCTCTCCAACAAGATGGATTATGTTCATTTACCCAATATGGTCCTGATGGCGTTTTTCTTTTCCACGCCGATTGAAGTCGAAATGGCGCGGACAATCTGATCTTTCACTTTCCGCCTAACCGTTCTGGAGTCCGGCAGAATATTCCTGATTGTATGCAATGCCTCGCTCTCATCGTTACTGTCAGTAAAGACTTCGAGCAGCAAGGGTTTTTCTGTCATCTCCGGATTGAGAAACCAGTCAATTACGGCAAGAAATTCTTCCTTGCTGCCTGCGCTTTTATACTCAAATCCCAGATCGGTTGAAAAATGCCCGACCAGACACGGTGATTTTTTCCCGAAATGTCCCTCGGCCGCCACATAATCACCGACATCCTCGCCCAATATGGCGCCTGTATGGGAATAATTTTTAAACTCTGTGCCACACCCGTTGTTTATCAGCATTATACGGATATTTGAGGTGATATGCCTGTTCCCCAATGAGTTCAAATCATAAAAGAATGCGAGATCTCCGAATATGCCGATATTGACCCGTTCCGGAGACACTAACGCCGCCCCCATAAGAGCCGACATACAGCCGTCAATGCCAAAGGCTCCGACATTACAACTGGTATGTATGTCATTCTCCACCTCAAAAAAGTCCCACGAACGCAGCGTGTTGAGTATTCCGAAATGAACATTGCTGTTCCGGGGCAATTCGCCAGACACCGTTTTCGCAATCCAGATATTACTGAACGGCAAATCGGGAATCTCATCATACAGCCGCCTGTACCTGTTACGACAATCCGCATAGATGGAATTGTCTGACGCGCAGTCTCCGGATGAATACTTCAGGAAAAAGTCTGTCTCATCCATCTCAAACACCTTGGTCAATTTCATAAAGGTATCCCTCAACTGACCATCCGGATTCACCCGCCACACCTCGCGCGGTCGAAGATTCAGCGAATAATAATCTCCGGACACTTCTCCTATGTGAATCAGCAAATCAACCAGCAGGAATTCAGATGGACAATGCTCCTGCCCTCCGACCAAAGCATACATAATCCTGTATTTGCCCCTATATCCGCTTGTGTGGTCGCAGAACACCGCTGCATTATGCCGACTGCAGAATTCATCAACAGCACGAGTTTCCGCTTCTGTAAAATCCCGATGAGATCCGGCAAACACAGCGATTCTGCCGTCAGGCATCTCCGGAAAATTGTCGTCACGGGAATAACGGTGTATTACATTTACAGCCGGCAAGTCTTTCACATCATAGACAGGGCTGTAAGTCGTGGCAAGATTGATATGCACAGGTCCGCCGCCGCGATGCTTCAGTTCCAATATCGCCTTGTTCATATTGAGCTGACTGTACCACTCGTCTTTCCCGTTCTGTATGTTCTGGATGTCCACACTCATAAGAGCCGCATCGACCGGGACTTTCGCCCTATCCAGATTCTGGGCGATCAGATGCCCTATATTGTATTTCCCCTGATTGGATGTGACAGCCAATATCGGCAACTTTCTATAATAGGCCTCCGTCAAACCGGGCAAATAATTCCGCGACGCAGTCGCGCCCGTGCAACTTAGCACTACCGGCTCTCCGCTTTCTGCGGCCATCCCGCAGGCCATATATGCCGCAGACCTTTCATCCACAGATGAATACATCTCGAAATAAGAATCCTGTTGCATACTTGCCACCAGCGAAATATTTGTCGCCCCCGGCGATGCCACGACTTTCTTTATTCCGTGAGCCTTCAACAATGCGATCAGAATTTGATGCGAGCGTTCACTTGTATAATGATATTCACCCATATTCTACTGTCTATTAAGAATTTCACTCTTTATCTTCTCCGTCAGGATTCTTGCTCCCTTATAATTCAGATGATGTGCATCGCGACGACATTCCGGGGAGACATTCAAGTCAGTATAGTTCAAGAACTCAACATCATTGAAATATTTCTCTCGCATCGCCCCACAAAACTGGCGGTCATAAGAATATTCCCCCTTATACAAAGGATACCCGACCAAGTACAGTTTTATCCCCCGGCTGTCACACAGGTCAATAATCTTCCGCAGGTATCGATAATTCACATCATAGCCATAATCTCCATACAACTGAACCTTGTCCAGCTCAAGCGACTTCACCACCGTATTAGTATCGAGCTGCGATTGATTGTCATCAATATCCGCCTGACCTCCCAGCTTCGACAAATAACGGCGGGGATTGCACCAAGTCACGTCAAACGCCCGGGATATTATCATTGACGCCACATCGACTGCATCACATCTGAACACAGACCATTCTTCGGATGTGAGCAACGGCCAATAAGCCACAACATAAAAACTTTGCTCATTTTCCGTATAGTATTTATAATCCGTGTCCTGCCAAAGATCCGTGAGGGAGCATTCCAGAAATATCGTATCAACTTGAGGGTTATTCTCAACTATCCGGCTCAATTTAATATATGTGTACATATACCTTTCTGAAGGATAGCTGAGATTCATCGCTCCGGGAATCATTGACGCATCCACCCCGCGATATGGCTGCGACGCCCCCAAGAACAGAATATGCGTCTCAGCCGGCAGTTTCCAGTCTATTTTATGCGCGGCCAATATCCTGCCGCCCAGCAGAAGCGAAAGTATTCCGCAGAACAGAATCGATATCAAGAACAATTTTGACAAGAACTTTCTCATACACTATGAAGTAATCGGATTCACTCAATAACCCATATTCATCAGGCCTGTTTCCGGGTTCTATGCCGGCTACAGAATCTCCCCGTCTTTTGACGAGGGCTCGCCCCCATTATCCCTCCGCTGTCTGTATTTCTTCACATATTTCTTCGCCAGATCACGCTCGTTGTCGGTCAGACCGATAAAATAGATGCTTGCAAGACAGGACAGGACCGAAACGACGGACACGACTGCCAGCCGCATCAATCCCGCCGCCAAGAAATGATGGCACAAGACTGGGATTGTCAGCGACAACATTGTCACAAGCAGAATCTTGTTTATGACAATTCGTTGAAAATCACCAATCGATATGTTTATGATATTCCTGATCAAGGCTACGCGAATGAACATCAGAACAAGAAATATGAGTATCGTAGCAAAATATGCGGTTTCCGGAGGGAGGCCGAACTGGAACAGCATCCAGGACAACGGGAACACCAGACAGCCTATGAGGCCGACCAGAATTTGATATCTTTTAATATCCCCAGTGGCGAACAACAGGGTAATCATCGAATTGGACAATATTTGCACCATAGATGTAATTATTGTCAGTCTGACGAACAATGACGTGTATGGAGGCACCTCCTTCAGCCAGATCGACAAGAGATATTCGCTTTCCACCAACACCGGTATTGAGAAGAACAACAGAAGAAAATAGGACAGTTTCGCCCCTTTCAAGACCAGTTCTTTCGTATAGCCGATATCGCCGCTCGCATACGACTTGGTAATCTGAGGATTTATTGCCGTATTGAAACTTGCCGCAAATTGAGTCACCGCATTATCCACCTGACCGGCGATTCCCCTCGCGGCATTGATTACGACACCGAAATAAATGTTGAGAAGGATGTTCACCCCCTGAGTAATCAACAGCCACGACCCTGTCCCCCAAAAATTCCAGCCTGCGAATGAGAACATCTCTTTGAGCAATGTCTTATCATATACTAAAGAATAGTTACACTCGGCAAAATGTCTCTTGCAATATACTCCATAAATCAAGCGGATTATCAGGCTGACGAGCATCATCAGCAAAGCATAGAATATCAGGGAGTCTATCGGGCTTTTATAAATGGCATAGGCTATTAACAATTTAAGGCAGGCCTCGACAATGCTGATATATGCGAATGCAGACATTCGCTCGTGGGCGATGATTGAGGCGTTGTATGGCACGCTCAACAAGTTTATGGAGAATGTAATGACCGACATCTGAAAGACCCAGTTGGCGGCATTCAGCCTGTCTGCCGGTATCACCATTCTATTGTTCAGAAGCCACAGCCCGAGGGTTTCCAAAAGAACTGCTATGATTACAATCAGTATGATCTGGATATTTATTGATGTACAGAAAATAATTCTTAAACGACAAGAATCGCCCCTGCCCATTTCATATGTTATAAATCGGCTAATCGCTGACGACAAGGAGGACGACAGCAGGCTGAACATAGAAACGAGACCGCCGACAATATTATAAATCCCATAGTCAACAACTCCCAGAGTATGCAAAACCACTCTGGAGGTATAAAGGCTCACAAGCAAGGTGAACAACATCCTTACATACAACAAGCCCGTATTTTTTATTATTCTCCGGCTGTTTGAGAAATTGTCAGGCATAGGGTGGATGTTCACTGCACATGTGCAATAGTCCCCCTGTGGGAGTCTCAATTGCACATTGCAAACAGATTAATACAACGATTACTTATTTCAATTGATCTTTCAAAGATTCCTTTTGACAATCAATGTAATCGTATATCTTTTCCGCCATCATCCTGGCTCGAGTCTCTATTTTAAAACTTGATGGATTCGTGTGATAATTCCGATATATATTTCGTGTCGTTCGAAAATTGGAGTTCTGATATTCCTCTATTTTTTCTATGAATGACCTATTATCAAGAGCCTCGTTCATATGTTTCTCAAGAAGAGCCAAATTTCCAATATTTGCATTCTTCCTG
>CAVIXF010000050.1:0-523 GCA_963646585.1 Candidatus Gastranaerophilales bacterium HUM_1
TGGCTGAACTTGCCTGTGAGGATGCAGGCTCTGGAGGGGCCGGAAAGCGCGTTCGTCGCATAGCAGTTCTCGAAGCGCATCCCCTCGCGGGCGAGACGGTCCATATTCGGGGTCTCCAGAAGGCGGCCTCCGTAGCAGGACATAGCCTGCGTCGTGTGGTCGTCCGTCATTATGAAAATTATGTTCGGCCGCTCCGGCTGCCGTTTCTCCGCGCAGGAGACGAGGGCGGCGGCGGCGAACGGGACGGCGAGCAGCGGTTTCGCTCCTCCCGCCGCAAACGGATTCCTCAATCCGCCCGCCGTCCCCGGGAAATATTTCCTATTCAAAGTCATAGCGTCACTTGAGCTTATATCCGAGTTTCACCTTCTTCCCCTTTCCGACCTTCACGACAAGCGACATCCCGCCGTTGCTGAAGCCGTCGTCGGTGAACTTGGCGGAGATGTTCTCGTAGCCCGCATCAGTCTTCGGATGTATGACGGTTATGAACCTCACCGCATCGTTCCCCGCCTTCTTTGCGTTGAAC
>CAVIXF010000050.1:533-11691 GCA_963646585.1 Candidatus Gastranaerophilales bacterium HUM_1
GTTGAACGACACCCACATCCTCTTCACCTTCTTCATATATGACGGGGACTGCCAGCCCTCGTCCTTCTTCATACTCATCCCCTCCGGGCCGAAGCAGCGGAACATAAAATTGCTGTCGCCCTCGAACTCGGAATAGAAGGTCATATCCTCGCGGCTGTTCGGAATCTTCCCCTTCGGCATCTGCCAGTTGAGATTGACCCATCCCTTCTTCGTCCCCGAAGCCTCGTCGACTATGACGAAATATTCCCCGTTTATGAAGAACACAGAACGGCGGTGAATCAGGCCCGGGTAGCTCGGATGCTCGGTCACGAGAATCTGGACGTCGCCCTCCGGCTGCCAGAGCAGCGTCTCGGAGGCCACCTTGTCGACATCCTTCCCGTCCATAGTGAGGGTGTTGTGGTGAGCCGTGGCCCTGAACCATTTCCTCCACTGCATAATCTCCGGATCCTTGCCCTCATAGACATAGGAGCCGGAATCCTGGAAGAGGCACTTGCCGTTGTACCAGAGCTCGAAAGTCCCGAAGTCCGGCTGCGCGTGCCATTCCCCGGCAGGGCCGGCCTTGACATCCATCTGCACCGCGTCGCTCCCCCAGCCGTTGCGGAAGACGAAGAAGCCGGAGTCGAGGAAGCCCCTCGACAGATAGTCCGGATGCTCCCCCTCCGCGCCGTCCGTGGCGAACCATCTGACGGCCCGGTTGTCCGGGAAGACCTCCGCCCACTCCCGGAAATGTTTCTGCATCTCGCGTCTGTCGGTGATCTTGGCGTCGCTGAAGCAAGGGTTCGTGCAGTCCGGGAATATGATGTTGAGATACCACATCACCATCTTCTCGACCGCGTCCTGATAGGATTTCGGAAAATCGTCCCTGAAGCCGTTCAGGTCGGCGATGCGCAGCGACTTGAGGAAAATCTCGATTGTCGCGAGATGGTAGTGCGGGTCGAGTTCGTAATGTCCGCCGTCCGGAAGCACCTGCACATTCACCTCGCGGTTCAGGATGTCCACCCCGCTGCTCCTCCACTGCCCGGCCTCCCGGAACTCCGGGAAGAACGAACCGGCATAGAGCATCCTCTGCGCCTCGAAAAGCAGGTGGTTGCCCTGCTTCGACCAGTTGCCCATTATATGTTCGGCGTGGCGGTGGTAGTTCACGAGGAACTCCGTGAGAAACTCCGGAGTGAATGCGGGCGAGTCGATGAAGAGCTGGAACTGAAGGCACTGGTCCTGAAGACGGTGGCTCACTTCGAGAGGCCTCCAGGCGTAACGGGCGTTCTCCGCGTCAGCCTTGAGCTGCGAGTCCGCCGTAATCTCATACTCCTCCTTGCTTATCTTCACGTAAGGGTTCTTCCGAATCCAGTCCATATACTGCCGCACCCACTCCTGCGCGTATTTCTCGTCCCCGCTCACCCTGTAGGCGTAGCCCATAGGGGTGAACCATTTGTGACGGTGCAGCTGCCAGCGGAGCTCGTTGTCCTTCACCGGCCAGTATCTCCAGTCGATGTCCTCCCCGTAATTGAAGGACGGCTGGTAGCCCTTGTGGACGAAAAAGGTGTGCTGAAGCGCGTCGTCGGCCCATTTCTGCTGTTCCTTGTTGATTTTCACCTTCTTGACATTCTTTATCTCCGGAGTGCACACCCCCTTGCGTCCGCGATAGTATTCCAGAAGGTCGGAGGCGGCCGTCTCGTCATCCCCTTTCAGATGCGCGGCCTTGACTTTTTCAAGCCCGGAACGGTCAAGATCCAAAAGATCGAAGACTTCCCTGCGGAGTTCCTGTGCTCCGAGAGAAAAAGATGCCGTGGCGACGACGGATGCCGCCGTAAGAAACGTGAATATGTATCTTCTCAACATAATTATTGATAAAAGTGTATTGATATGAGTGGTTATATATGATTTACAAGGATATGGAGCGTTCGCCAAGGAGGGTGTTCCGCCACCCTGTCGTTCCGGCCGGGGGTGCTACAGTTTTATTTTTATTCCCTTAAGCTCAATATAGCGTTTCAGAGCCTCAAGATAGTAGTAGTCGGCATAGTTCAGAGGCACGTCAATTTCCGAGCCGTGAGCGAGAGAGCCGGTGGAATGCCTGAGTATGAACCCGCAGTTTTCGCCCGGGGCGGCGAGATAGTCCGGCGAGGAGAGGCTGCGGAGAATCCGCTCCGCATAGTCGCGGTACTTCTGCCCGTCGGGAAGATAGCCCCCGAGTTCGAACAGGGCGGAGGCGGTGACAGCGGCGGCCGAGGCGTCCCGTGGCGTATCGTCCCCATCCGGCGCGTCATAGTCCCAGTACGGCACCGTGTCGGCGGTCTTCACCCGCGACATAATCATATCCGCGATGCTCTTCGCGAAGTCGAGGTATTTCGGGTCTCCGGTCTCGCGGTGGCAGACGGTGTAGCCGTAAACGCCCCAGGCCTGTCCGCGCGCCCAGGAGGAGTCGTCCGCCTTGCCCTGGAAGGTCTGCCGGGTCTCCACAGTGCCGTCCGCGTTGTAGCTCACCACGTGCCAGCTGGTGTAGTCCGGACGGAAATGGTTCGCCATCGTCTTGTCCGCGTGGCGCACCGCGATGTCGCGGTACTTCGGATTCCCGGAAATCTTCGAGGCCTCGAAAAGCAGTTCGAGGTTCATCATATTGTCTATTATGACCGGGAAGTGCCACGGGCCGAAGTCCCAGGAGCGTATGACCCCGATCCGGCTGTCGAAACGCGAGGCGAGATTGTCCGCCGTGCGAACGATGACGGAGGGGATGCTGTCGGCCGGGGAAAGGCGCAGGGCGTTGCCGTAACTGCATCCTATCATAAATCCGAGGTCGTGCGTGCCCGCGTATTCGCTCACGGGGTAGAGTTCGTTGGTGTACTCCGCAGCCGCGTCCCGGAGCCGTCCGTCGCCGGTCAGCTCGTAGCCGAGCCAGAGCGAACCGGGGAAGAAGCCGCTCGTCCAGTCATAAACGCCGCAGACGCGGAGTGTGCCGAGCTTTTCGGCCGGAGGGTTCGTCCGGAGGGAGTCCACACGCTCCAGCACAGACGGGCCTATCTGCGAGACCAGAAAGTCAAGGTCCCAGGCCGACCAGACCGAGCGAGGGAAACGCTCAGTGCCGTGCAGCGCGGCGGCGGTCTCCCGGAGCTGCTCCGAAGAGGTTTCGACCGCGTTCTTCACCCACGCGTCCGGGTCGGATGCGCAGGAGGTGATGAGAAACGCCGAAAGGGCGGGGAATAAAATGCGAAAGAATCTGCTTCGATCAATCATAATTGCAGTGTTATCTTGGTTTCCAATATGCAAAATTAGCGGCTTCGGACGGGACGGAGGGCGAATGCTGTAGCGACTTTAAGGACAAGTGTGGAAGATGTTGCAGTTTTGTTCAAAAAATTACAAGGATTCTCCACCGGAGCGGCTCTTATGAAAAAATCTGACATATTTCTCAACAAATTTGAAACTCGCTGCAACAAAGTGAAACAAGATAAGACAAAGGCGAAAGACCGCCCCCTGCGCTTGCGCTAACTTTGCATCGGGTGAAAACCCTTGAACAGTCAAACACTTGAACTGATAATGAAAACGAAACTTCTCTTGACTTTAGCCGTCACGGCGGCGATGACGGTCGTCGGGTGCAGCAAGGAGATCGCCTCCGAGCAGCCTGTCGGCGACATCGACCTTAAGCCTGTTCCGGAAAGCGGAGACGCGGAGGGGCTCGACTCCGAAATCTTCGGACTTCTCGACCTCGACCGCGCAGGGCTTGAAAAAGTGAAATCATTCTACGAGGCCGGCGACCTCTACAACGCCGGACAGAGCCTCCTCGAATACTGGAGGACGCGCCCCGTCTACAACCCGTCGGCCGACGTGCTCAGCCCGAGCGCGACGGCGAGCGAGCAGAACATCGCCGCGCAGGCGACGTCCGAAGAGGGATGGCGCTTCCAGGTCTACAACTACACGGAGCGCGGCACGGCCGGCTCCGGGGAGGAGAAATACTGGTCTTTCGCCGGCGATGACGGGAAGATAAACTGGGCGATGACGCCGTCCTCCCTCTCCGGGGAAGTCGAGTTCGGTCTCCAGAAGCACCGTCTCCAGTGGATGCTGCCGCAGGCCAAGACCTACGGAGTGACCGGCGAGGAGAAATATGTCCTCGCCTGGATCGAGGCCTGGAAGTCCTGGAACGAGACCTATCCCGTCCCGGAGGGGGCGACCGCATCTATGGAGTGGTGCCAGCTGCAGCCCTGCACGAGAGCCGCGAACCTGATGGACGCACTCCCCTATTACGCGAAATCCGAGAATCTCACCGCCGAGGTGCTGACCTACACCCTGCACACGCTCTACGACCACATAGAGTCCATCCGCAAGAACCTCTTCGCGGACGCGACGAGCAACATCAGGCTCTCGCAGGAGCAGACCATAGCGACGGCGGGCATACTCGTCCCGGAGTTCAAACAGTCCGAAGTCTGGTTCGACGAGGGAATCGCTGCCGTGACCGCGCAGCTGTCAGCCCAGTTCAACGAAGACGGGGTGCACAACGAATTCGACCCGAGCTACCACCTCGGAGCGGTCGCCGAGTTCATCTCCCTCTACAAGACCGCCCAGGTCAACGGCAGAGTGTCCGAACTCCCGAGCGACTACACGGAGCGTCTGCGCAAGGCCGCCGGATTCATCAAGGACGTCATCTACCCGGACTACTCCCTCGACAACTTCAACGACACCCGTTCGGCGAGAATGACCAGGAGCGTGCTCCAGCGCAATCTCAGGCAGTACTCCGAACTCTTCCCGGACGACGAGGGGCTCAAATGGATGGCGACCGGCGGAACTTACGGGAAAAAGCCGGAGACATCGCTCATAACCTACCCTGTTTCAGGCTACTATATGATGCGCAGCGGCTGGACGCAGAACTCCGTTATGCTCATCCACAAGAACTGCTATGACACGGACTGGAAAGGCCACAACCAGAGCGACAACGGCCACATCGGACTTTACGTGAACGGGCGCAGCTTCCTTCCGGACGCCGGCTGCTACTCCTACAGCGGCGGCGACCGCACCACCTACGCCTCCACAGAGATGCACAACACCCTGACAAAGAACCGCCAGAGCTACACCGCCCGCAAGGGAAGGCTTCTGAAGGCCGAAAGCACGACCGGCTATGAAGTCCTCGTGACGGAGAACGAGGCATACGCCGACCTCACCCACCGCAGGGCGATATTCTTCGTCGACAGGAAGTATTTCGTCGTGGTCGACGAGGCCTACGGAGGCAGCTATGGAGTTCCGATAAACCTCAACTTCAAGCTCTGGGGCGGCAAGGGCAAGGACAGCGACGGCTACCCGGAAAGCGGAAAGAACTACACCGAGATTGACAGCTACGGCGGCAACGCCGCAGGGGCGCACTCGACTTTCGACGACGGGAACAACCTGCTCATCAAGTCGTTCTCCGAAACCACCGACAACATCGGCGCGGAATCCGACACGGGCTACTACTCCAACGAAATCGGCCAGAAAACCCAGAGGCGGTGGTACAGGCTCAACGTCGAGAAGCAGGAGGGCAAGGCCGTCCGCTTCATATCCGTGCTTCTCCCCTACAGCGGGACTTTCGAGTCCAACAGCGTCAGCGCCGAGTTCACGGACAACAGCGCGGCGGCGGCCGGGACGTTCCACGAGAGCGGAGTCTCGCTCAAGGTCACAGTGAACGGCGAGACCAGGACACTGAGCTACAAGCTGTGAAATCAATGGTTCAACGACGGATGCCGTTCTGACGACGGTTTCCGAATAAATCCGATACGCAATGACAATATTGATAACCAGACGAATCCGCAACGCGGTTCTCGCGGCGGCCGCGACGGTCGCAGCAGTGTCCTGCACCGCGCAGCTGACGGACACCGGAGCGTTCGCGCTCTACTACCCCGGAATAACCGACATCGGGCCGTCCACCAGCATCGACATAAGCCCGAGCTGGCACGGAGGCACGCCTTCGGACTTTGAAATCTACCGCGTCGTTCTCGAAGGGGAGACGGTCACTCCGGAATGCTTTTCGGTGGACGCGGCGACCGGAATCTTCCAAATCCGCAACAGCGCGTCCCTCGCGGTGGGCAGATACACCGTCGGCATAGCCTGCAACGCCAACGGAGGCCGATGCGAGTTCCCCGAGGCGATTACGGTCAATATGATGAAGCCCGTCCCTGACGGAATCACCGTCACCCCGGACAGGATAACCCTGACGATCGCCGATGTCACCTCCGGTTCGGACGAGGCTCTGCCGACGGCGCAGATCGGCACAGTAGGGGAGCACATCTCGATAAAGAACTACCTCATCTCCTCCGTCCGCAGGGACGGGAAGGCGGTGGAGGACTGGGAGGGCTTCTTCAGCGTCGACAAAAAAACGGGAGAGTTCAGCATCCTCAGGAACGGCTCGTTCAAGTCCGGAATCTATGTCTTCGACTTCAAGCTCACGACGATGGTCGTGGGGGCGGACTCCGAAGAGGGGATATTCACCGACGCGCTCACAGTGGAGATAGCCTCCCCGCCTGTCGCTCTCGCCTACACTCCTTCGACGGTCAAGGTGCAGCGCAAGACGGCCTACACAGGCGCCGCCCCGGCGTTCACAGGCTCGCTGACAGATTTGAAATTCAGCATAAAGGCCACCGACCCGGAGACAGACGAAGTCTCGATAAACCCGGCGACCGGAGCGATAACGCTCGCGGAGGACAACAGTTTTGACACAGGGGATGAAATCACGATATCCGTCACGGCGGTCAACGCCTACGGGACAGCGGACTTCGACCAGGTTCTCAAACTCTCGATAGTGGAGAACATAGCCCCGATAACCGTATTCTCCTACCGCGACACCACGGTCTGGGAGGGGACGAAAGTGCTGTTCAAGCCGGCCGAGAAAGACGGTGACGAGGTGACCTATTCGTTCGAGAATCTCCCGGACGCTCTCTCCGCACTCTCGATAGACGCTTTCACCGGGGTCATCAGCGTGAAGAAAGGCAACACCGTCCCTCTCGGAAGCTACGACGTCAGCGTGACAGCATCGAACTCCAAGGGTTCTAAGACTTCCGCATTCAAATGGGAGGTGATCGAGAACCCGTATGCGTTCACATACGTCCGCTGGGGCAACAACCTCGGGCTCACGCCGGAGGAGGACTACGCGAGCCAGCATCGCGTGTCTGTGACCGACCCGGAGGAGATTCCGGTCACGGCGAGCGACATCAAGGAGGGCATCGAAGCGGTCTATGAAATCAAGGGAGGCAGCAAAACCAGTTGCGTGACGATTGACGCGGCGAGCGGAAAGCTCACCACCGTGCCTTCGACATTCACGAAAGTCGCCGACCGCCGTGCGCACTTCGTCTTCGTCAAGGTGACGACTGGCAAGGGGACTTCCGGAGAGACCAGCGTCAGGATTCCGGTGTTCTTCGACTTCAACACTCCGAGAAGCGAGGGCGGCTACAGCATCGAGTACACTCCGTTCGCGATAAAGTGCAACCCGAAGAACGGAGTCACCGCCGCCGCCCCTGTGATAAAGAACAACGGCGAAGTCCTCTCCGGCGACGCTCTGAAGAACATAACTATGGACTTCCGCCGCTCATTCAACTACTGGAATCTCAACGGGCCGGCCGCCCACACGAACGGGGCTCCGAATGAGGCCAAGACGACATTCCTTTCAACAATCTGGTCGGCATATTACGCCGCGCTCAATGTCCCCTACAATTACGACTCTCGCGCCCCAATCTCATCCTACGACCGCCCGGATCACCTCGCGAAGACCGTCGGATATGTCCGCCCGCAGGACTTGGCTCTCTACATCGCACCGGAGAAGTTCCTCGACGACAACGGCTACGCCAACGGCATATTCACGGGACAGATCACCTTCGCGGATGACGGCAAGGATCCGGTCGCCGCAGCCGACCCATACCGGATCTTCCCTCTGTTCGTATGGTTCGACACCCAGTTCTAAAAAGATTGAATGATGAAAAACACAAGATACATACTGCTTTCCGCCGCAGCCGCGCTTCTGTGCCTCACAGCGTCCGCGCAGGAAAGGATAAAAGTCCGGGGCACGGTCACCGATGAAAAGGGGGAGCCGCTCATCGCCGCCGGAGTGGCCCAGTCGGGCACTGACAACGGCGCGGTGACGGACGCCGACGGAAAGTTCGTCATAACCGTCCCTTCGGACGCGAAGCTGACATTCAGCTACATAAGCTACCTCACGCAGGAAGTTTCCGTGAACGGACGGGCGACGATAGACGTAAGCCTCGTTCCGGACAACACCCAGCTTGAGGAAGTCGTGGTCATCGGCTACGGCACTGTCAGGAAGAGCGACCTCACCGGATCTGTCGCGTCCGTGAGCGAGAAATCCCTCAAGGACTTCAAGACCGGCTCCGTCGTCGAGGCTCTCGGAGGGCAGATCGCCGGAGTGAACATCACGGCAGCCGACGGAACCCCGGGCGCGGGCTACGACATCAAGATACGAGGCGTCGGGACGGTCAACGGCGACTCCTCCCCTCTCTTCATCGTGGACGGGTTCGAGGTTTCGAGCATAGACTTCCTCGCGAGCCAGGACATCAAGTCCATCGACTTCCTCAAGGACGCTTCCGCGTCGGCCATCTACGGAGCGAGGGCGGCGAACGGAGTCGTGCTCGTGACCACCAAGGACGGAAGTGAGGGCAGGCCGCAGATCTCCTACAACGGCTCGGCCTCCTGGAGGAAGCTCTCCAAGAAGCTGGAGACCATCAGCGCCTACGACTTCGTCGCCCTGCAGCTCGAAACCAACCCGACGAAATACTCCGACACCTACTTCAAGTCCGGCACTGACTCCGACGGCGTCCCGTACAAGTACCAGAGTCTCGAAGACTACCGCAACTTCGAGGGCGCAATCGACTGGCAGGACGAGGCCTTCCGCCCGACCTGGTCGCAGAACCACGACGTCAGCATCCGTGGCGGCAACAAGCAGTCGCAGTACACGGTCTCATTCTCCCATTTCGACGAGGACGGAATCTTCGTGAACAGCGGCTACAAAAAGAACAACGCCAGAGTGAAACTGCGTCAGGAGGTCACGAAATGGCTCGTCCTCGACGGCTCGCTCAACTACACCAACACCGTAAGGACAGGAATAGGAACAAGCGGCAGCCAGCTCGCCAACCTCATCTCCTACAGGCCGGTCGGAGGTCTCTCGGTGAGCCAGTACGACCTGCGCTACCTTATGTACGACCCGACCGCGGCGGCCGAAGCCAACTTCGACTCCAACAAGATAAACCCGATCATCCAGGCCGAGTCCGTGGACGACCAGAGGAAGTCGGAGCAGTGGATAGGCAACCTCGCACTCACTCTGAAACTCGCCAAAGGCCTGACATTCAAGAGTGCCGGCACCTACAACACCAACTACCAGCGCCGGGACATATTCTACAACGAGACGACCAGCAACGCCTACCGCGCCGGCGGAGCGTACGGCTCCAGCACGATGAGCCGCAACAAGAAATGGCAGGTGAGCAACACCCTCACCTACCAGAACCGCTTCAAGAAGAAGCATTCGGTGAACCTTATGCTCGGACAGGAGACGGTCTTCTCCGGCTACGAGTCGCTCCTCGGCGAGTCCAAGGACTTCCCGTTCGAGACTTTCGGCACTGACAACCTCGGACTCGGCGCGACGCCGACGCAGGTCAGCACCTCGCGCACCGAGAGTATGAGGCTCTCCTTCTTCGCGAGAGGGTTCTACAGCTACGACGACCGCTATATGCTCACGGCCACCTTCCGCGCCGACGCGTCCACGGTCTTCTCCCCGAAGCACAAATGGGGGTTCTTCCCGTCTTTCGCCGCCTCGTGGAACATAGCCAACGAGGAGTTTATGAAGGACATCAAGGACAAGTTCTCCACTTTCAAGCTCAGGGCAGGCTGGGGAACCGTCGGCAACGACCGCATCACGAACTACCTCTCGATGGACCTCTACACCGACAGCAAGCTCGGAATGGGCACTACGACATATTCCGTTCTCACCCCGAAGCAGATAGCGAACTACGACCTCCGCTGGGAGGGTTCGACCACCACGAACATAGGCCTTGACCTCGGCTTCTTCAACAACCGCCTCAACATCACGGCCGACGGCTTCGTCAAGGACACCAAGGATCTGCTCATCGCGCAGAAGCTCGCATACGTCACAGGATTCGCCTCCCAATGGCAGAACATCGGCAAAATCCGCAACACCGGATTCGAGCTGACAATCAACAGCGTCAATTTCAACAGACGCAACTTCTTCTGGTCCACGGACTTCAACCTCTCGTTCATCAAGAACAAGCTCGTAGCCCTCCAGGACGGCACCGACTACATCACCCGCAAGTCCGGGTTCAACAGCAACTTCACCCAGGACGACTACATCTCCTACGTGGGTTCGTCGCTCGGGGATATGTACGGCTACGTGTTCGACGGGGTCTATCAGTATTCGGACTTCAATATGCTTCCGGACGGGACTATGCAGCTCAAGGATGGGGTTCCCGACCTGAGTCCGAGAGGATATGACGCAGTACCGGGAATGACCAAGTACAAGGACATCAACGGCGACGGGAAGATCACTCCTGAAGACAGGACAAGCATCGGCAACGGCTACCCGGACTTCTACGGAGGTCTCACCAACCGCTTCCAGTTCTTCGGGGTCGATTTCAGCTTTATGTTCCAGTTCAGCGTCGGGAACGACGTCTACAACGCGATGAGGATGTACCTCACCCAGTCCCGTATGGAGCGCACGCAGATGCTCGCCGAAGTCGGTGACAGATGGTCCGTGACCAACGCCTCCAACTCCGTCCCTTCCGCGACAGGATATATCCCTTACGACGTCTCGTCACGATTCATCGAAGACGGTTCATTCCTCAGGCTCAAGAACATAACCCTCGGCTACACCCTTCCGGAGAAATGGACGAAGAAGTTCTGGGTCAGCAAGTTCAGACTGTACGCCACCGCGCAGAACCTCTTCTGCCTGACGAAGTACAGCGGCTACGACCCGGAGGTCAGCACGCTCACGAGCCCGCTCACCCCGGGCTTCGACTGGGGCGCCTACCCGAAGAGCCTCGTGCTCACTATGGGCGTTGACATTCAGTTCTGACATCTGGAATAAAGTTTCGCACTTGCGAAACTTGGCAAGGGCTTCTGCCCGTCGGCCGCAAGGCCGTGAAAGCTACAAGGCGCAAAAGCGCCGTGCGCAGTTTGCGGAGGGAGG
>CAVIXF010000051.1:0-9429 GCA_963646585.1 Candidatus Gastranaerophilales bacterium HUM_1
GACGCTGCCTGAGCATTTCTTCGGTTGCGCTCTTGAGCTGCGCCGTCACCTTGTTAAGAGTTTCGGCGAAACGCGCCTCCTGGGCCGCGATGTTCTCCCTGTGGTGCCGCTCGTCCTCCTCCCTCGCGCTCTTGAGCATATCATTCTGCGCTGAGAGCGAAGCGTTCTGCGCCGAAAGCGCACTGTTCCGCTCGGAGAGTGAGCCGGCCTGCTCTGAAAGCGAGCTGACCTGCGTTGAAAGCGAGTCTGTCTGACCGGAGAGCGAGGTTATTTCATCTGCGGAGCGGGACAGCCTCCCGCGAAGCGAGAGATAGACGACGGCGCACCCGGCCGCGAACGCCGCGACCGCCGTCAGAAGCACGATGAAAGTAAATGTCAAATTTCCCATTGTCAGTCAAGTTTTATGAAAAAGCCCCGCAGGGACTGCGCCGGATGAGATGTCCCCGACTGCGGGCGCGGAGGAAAGTATGCCGTGGAGTGAAATCCGCAGGACTATTCCTGAAAGTATTTGTAGAACAGCGCGACGGACTTCACCCCGGCGAAGAACTGGCTGATGAGATAGGACTCGTTCGGAGAGTGGATGGTGTCCCTCTCAAGCCCGAAGCCCATCAGAAGCGGGTCTATGCCGAGAATCCGCTGAAGGTCGGCGAGAATCGGGATGCTGCCGCCTCCACGGGACGGAACTGGCTCCACGCCATAGACTTCGCCCATAGCCCGGGATGCCGCCCTGTAGGCCGGAGAGGAGATAGGGATGAGGAATCCGTCGCCTCCGTGACAGGGTTTCACCTCCACTTTCACATAAGGCGGGGCTATGGAGAGGAAATGCTCCGTGAAGAGGCGGCTTATCGTCTCGCTGTCCTGGTTCGGGACGAGACGCATCGAAATCTTCGCGTGCGCCACCGAAGGCAGAACCGTCTTCGAGCCCTCCCCGGTGAATCCGCCCCAGATGCCGCATACGTCGAGACAGGGACGTATGCCGGTGCGCTCCAGCGTGGTGTATCCCTTCTCGCCCTTCACCTCGTCGATACCGAGGAAAGCCTTGTACTCGTCGAGGTCGAACGGGGCGCGGGCGAGCTGTGCGCGGTCTTCGGCGGAGAGTTCCACCACCTCGTCGTAGAACCCCCTGACAGTGATCCGCCCGTCTTTGTCGATTAGGGATGAAATCAGATCGCAGAGTATGTTTATCGGGTTGGCGACCGCTCCGCCATAGTGCCCGGAATGCAGATCCTTGTTCGGGCCGGTGACCTTGACTTCAAGGTAGGCGAGGCCGCGCATCCCGCAGTTGATGGAAGGAACCTTGTCGGAAATCATCGTCGTGTCGGAGACGAGTATGACCGAAGCGGCGAGCCTCTCCCTGTTCGCCTCCGCCCATTTCGCGAGCGAAGGGCTGCCGATCTCCTCCTCGCCCTCGAAGATGAACTTCACGTTATGGCGGAGACTGCCGCTGCGGACGAGGTACTCGAAAGCCTTGAGGTGCATAAACAGCTGTCCCTTGTCGTCGTTCGCGCCCCGGGCATATATCGCCCCGTCACGGATTTCCGGCTCGAAAGGGTCTGATTTCCAGAGTTCTATAGGGTCGACGGGCTGAACGTCGTAGTGTCCGTACACGAGAACCGTAGGAAGTTCCGGAGATACGGTCTTATGCCCGAAGACGACGGGATGGCCATCCGTAGGGCAGACCTCCGCCCCGTCGACCCCCGCCTCAAGCAGCAGCTCCTTAAGCCTTTCCGCACAGCGCGTCATATCCTCCCGATGCTCCGGATCCGAGCTCACGGAAGGAATCCGAAGCAGCGAAAACAGTTCCTCGAACCATCTCCCCGTATTCTCCTCGATGTACTTGTCCATTATTCAGCTTGTAATTTGGATTTCGCATATTCCAGCGTCAGTTTGAAAGTCTTCTCTTTAGACGACGGAGCATCATACATCGCGTCGGTCATAATCCGCTCGCAGATGGCGCGAAGCCCCCTCGCCCCGAGCTTCTCGCTGACAGCCGTGTCGACGATGAGATTCAGCACCTCAGGCTCAATCTCAAGCTTGATTCCGTCCATCTCGAACATCTTCTCGTACTGACGGATGATGGCGTTCTTCGGCTCTGTGAGTATGCGGAGCAGCGCCGGCTTGTCGAGATTGTCAAGCCAGGTGATGACCGGAAGACGGCCTATGATCTCAGGGATGAGTCCGTAGGCGCGGAGGTCGGCCGGCTCGACATAGCGCAGGAGATTGTCCTTGTCGACCTTCGGCTTGGACGAAACGCCGTAACCGATTATCTGGGTGTTCATCCTCTGGGCGATATGCCGCTCGATGCCCTCGAACGCGCCTCCGCAGATGAAGAGGATGTTCTGGGTGTTAACGTGAATGAACTCCTGCTCCGGATGCTTGCGGCCGCCCTTCGGCGGGACGTTCACCACATTGCCTTCGAGAAGTTTCAGCATAGCCTGCTGCACGCCCTCTCCGGAAACGTCTCGGGTGATCGAAGGATTGTCCGACTTGCGGGCTATCTTGTCGATCTCGTCGATGAACACGATCCCCCTCTCCGCCCGGGCCACGTCGTAATCCGCCTCCTGAAGCAGACGGGTGAGCAGGCTCTCGACATCCTCGCCGACATAGCCGGCCTCGGTGAGCACCGTCGCGTCCACAATCGTGAACGGGACGTCGAGCATACGGGCTATGGTTCTGGCCATCAGGGTCTTTCCCGTTCCCGTCGGCCCCACCATCAGGATGTTGCTCTTCTCCAGCTCGACCTCGTTCTTCTCCGCATCCGGGGAGAGATTGTGCTCCAGACGCTTGTAGTGGTTATATACCGCCACTGCGAGCTGCTTCTTCGCCCGCTCCTGCCCGATCACGTACTGGTCGAGGAACGCGGTGATTTCGTGAGGCTTGAGCGTCTTCTTATTTTTGTCGGGCGCGGCCGCCGGAGACTTCCGCCTCTTGGCTCCGAACGCCTCCTCGACATACTGATGCCCCATCTCCACGCAGTCCGAGCAGATGCAGGCGTCAAGTCCCTGAAGCAGAAGCGGGACTTCGTTCTCGCCTCTGCCGCAGAACATACAATATCTCAGACTGTCCCCTTTGTTTTTCTTTTTGTCCATAGGGCTAACGGGTTTTGCGTGACAGAATCTCGTCGACCATCCCGTAAGCCTTGGCCTCTTCGGCCGTCATCCAGAAGTCCCTGTCAGCGTCGGCGGCGATCTTCTCCACGCTCTGGCCGGAATGCTCCGAGATGATGCGGTAGAGTTCCGTGCGGGTCTTCTCGATCTCCTTGGCGGCTATCAGGATGTCGGAAGCCTGCCCCTGCGCTCCCCCGAGCGGCTGGTGAATCAGCACGCGGGAATGCGGAAGAGCCGACCTCTTGCCGGCCGCGCCCGCGCAGAGAAGCACGGAGGCCATTGAGGCGGCCAGTCCGGTGCAGATTGTCGCCACGTCAGGCTCGATGAGCTGCATCGTGTCGTATATCCCGAGACCAGAAGAGACCTGTCCTCCCGGAGAATTTATGTACAGGGATATGTCCGCCGACGAGTCGGACGAAGCGAGAAAGAGAAGCTGGGCCTGCACTATATTGGCCACGTCGTCGTTTATCGGAACCCCGAGAAAGATGATGCGGTCCATCATCAGGCGGCTGAACACGTCCATCGCGACGGCGTTGAGCTTGCGCTCCTCGATGATGGTCGGGTTGAGGTATCCGTCAAGAGCAGCCGCGCCCGAACGGGACACGGCTGTCTGATAATCATATATCGTCAGCGAAGATACGCCTTCCGATTTTGCGAATTTTTCGAAATCTGTCATAATATCCATTATATTGGGGCTGTCGCCCCAAATTATGTTCAAACTCCCCCTCCCGTCCCCCATTGCGGGGGAAGTGGCGTTCCGTTTGCCCCAAAACACAACCCCTCCCTTCGCAAACTCCACGCGTCCGCTTTTGCGGACTTCCTTGCAGGCGGGCATTTGATCTGTCTCAATTGCAGTACCTTGTAGGCTTTATGATGATAAAAAGATGGAGTGCAAGGCTTGCGACGATGTCCGAACCGCAGCAACCTTTCGGTTGTGAGGATTCGGACAAGGAGCATAACGCAGCAATCCGCTTTTCAGCATTATAAAGCCCTGAACTTCTCTACAGTGATTTTCTTATGTTTCAAAGTGATGACCTCTTTCACTGCGGCGACGGTCTTCTCGTTCTCGACCTGCTCAAGGATGCGGCGGGCCTGGTCCTCGTTCGCGAGAATGCTCTTCGCGTAGGACTCAAGCTGCTCCTCCGGAACATTGTTCATCCCGTACATCGCGAACTGGTAGGCGGCGAAGCCCTTCGCGCTCGCTACAAGGTCCGCCTGCTCCACCTTCACGCCGTACTTGTTCATAAGGAAGCCGCGCACGAGCTGCCAGCGGTAGTCCTCGGCGAACATTCCGAACTCCTTCTCGATCTCCTCCGCAGTGAACTTGCCCTCGTTGGCGGTGAGAATCCACCTCTTCATAAACGCCTCCGGAAGGTTGAGCCCGGCCTTCTTCACGAGATAGTCGCGAACGTCCTTCGAGAAGCGGAAGTCCGCCTCGTTAGCATATTCTGCGGCGAGCCTCTCCGCGATCTTCGCGTCGAACTCCTCCTCTGACTTCACGACGCCAGGGCCGTAGATCTTGTCGAAAGTCTCCTGGGTGAGCGGAGCGGAGGAGAAAGTCTTCACTGAATTCACGGTCACCTTGTACACAGGGTCGATTCCGGAGAGCTCCTCCTTCTTCACCTTGATGAGCGCGGCGCGGTCGTTCTCATTCTCGAACGCCTCATTGACATTCACCTCGAAGCTGTCGCCCGGTTTCACGCCGATGAACTGCTTCTTCGCGGCTTCGGAGACATTGCGCAGCGCGATGTAAGTCCCCTCGACCTTGTTCTCCCCCTGTTCGAGGTCGGCCACGAGGAAATCATCCTCCTTCGCCGCCTCGCCGTCGGTGAGTTCGCCGTACTGCTTGAGAAGGTTCTCCTTCATCTCCCTCTTCGCCTCGTCGGTCACTGTGATGTCGTAATAGACGACCTCGTCCTTCTTGTCAAGCTCGATGTTCACCGCCGGGTTGCAGGCGATGTCGAACTTGAACTCGAAGCTGTTCCCGTCAGTCCATTCGTTCTTCGGCTGGTCCTCCGAAGGAAGCGGCTCCCCGATCACGCTGAGCTGCTCGTCCTTGATGAAAGAGTTGAGCTGCTCCGAAATCACATCGTTCACCGCGTCCACGAGGGCGGAATTGCCGTACATCTTCTCAATCAGGGACATAGGGACCATACCCTTGCGGAATCCCTTGATCTCCGCCTTGCGGCGTATGTCCGTGAGTTTCTTCTTCTTCCCTTCGGCATAATCGGACGGCTCGACCGAGAGCGACACCTCAAGATTGAGCTCGTCAACTGCATTCTTTGTCAATTTCATAATTATGGATTTTGATTTTACTTATTTTTCCTTTTCTTCCCGTCCGGATACACCACTCTCGCGTGGTAGACCTGACGGATATGGTCCTTCAGATTCTCGCTGACCGTGTGGAGCTCCCGGAGGGATATGTCCGACTCATTGAACTGGCCCTCGTTCATCTTCCCCTGGACTATGCGGTCGACAAAATCGGAAATCCCCTGCGGCGTTCTGTCCTTCAGGGTGCGGGAGGCTGCTTCAAGCGTGTCGCAGAGCATAAGGATCACCTGCTCCTTGGTGACGGGGCGAGGCCCGGGATAGGTGAAATCTGCGACGTCGGCCGGGTCTCCGCCGGCGTTCACCCACTTGCCGTAGAAGAACGCGGTCTTGGTCGTCCCGTGGTGCGTGGCGATGAAATCCCTGACCACGGACGGCAGCTTGTACTTCTCCGCGAGCTGAAGCCCGTCGCTCACGTGCCGGATTATCTCCTGTGCGCTCTCCTTCGGGTCGAGCGACTGGTGGTAGGTCTCGCCCATCGTCTCGTTCTCCACGAAGCACTGCGGGTTGCAGATCTTCCCGAGGTCGTGGTAGAGCGCACCCGTCCTTGCGAGAAGCGCGTCAGCGTCTATGCAGCGGGCCGCCGAGTCCACGAAATTGGCCACCTGAAGGCTGTGCTGGAATGTGCCCGGAGCCTTCGCCGCAAGTTCGCGGAGAGCCTTGTTGTTCGTGTCTGACAGCTCCATAAGCCGCGAGGACGAGACGAGGTTGAAAATCTTCTCGAAGAGATAGACCAGAGGATAGAGGGCGACCGGAAGCATCGCCGCGATGAAGAGCGCGAGCAGCGTCCAGTAGTCGACGTCGTTGGAAAGCCCCCCGATCAGACGGAATGTGAACCAGATGAAAGAGAGGACGAAGAACACGATGACGGCGTTCACGAACTGGAGCCATCCCCGGTTGAAGAAGTCGAAGACATATATCACCACGACCCCGGCGACGAGATGCATCACGAAAAGCTCCGTCCCGTAGTTCCCGAACACCAGGAGAGGCACGAGGGAGATAAGATAGACCGGAAGGATGAGCCTCTTGCGGAAGAAAGCCATCAGGTAGTAGACGAAGAGCTGGAACGGGACAATGTAGAGAGCCCCGGGGGCCGACTTTATGTCGAGACAGGCGAGGAACGCCGTCAGGGTGAATATCAGAAGAAGGTAGAGATAGCGGTTCGTCTGCGTGAATATGCCCGGAGCGGTGAAATAGATGGCGAAGAACAGCACCGTGACGAGCGAGAGGGCGAGAAGTATGTTGCCGATCCACTGCACGGCGCGGTTTCCGGAATATCCGAGGTTGGACTCGTACTCGGCCTTGTAGGAGTCGAGAATCTGCTCTATGTCGGCCGTGACAATCTCCCCCTTGGTGACGAGCGTCCTTCCCGCCGTGACGACCCCCTTTGTCGGGGATATCTCCGGCTTGTTCTCGGAATGCACCAGCTCCGACATCTGTCTGTCGAGGACGAGATTCGGGACTATGAGATTGTACAGCCCGAGAGCCGTGCAGAGGGAGTCCGCCGCCGCAACCCCGGAAAGGGATGCGAGCAGCTGAAGCCTTGCCGACGAGACTGAATATATCTCCTCCGCAGGCTTCTTCACGGCCCTCTTGTCCTTCTGCACATAGACCGCCGCCGGGTCGTACTCCCCGTCGTGCGAGCCTCCGAAGTACTCCCGGTCGTCCGCCACGCCCCTGCGGTAGATTGCGTTGAGGGAGGCCTCGACCGCCGGTTTCATCTTCCTGTTGTCACCGAAGCTTATGGAGTTCAGATCCTGGACGGCCTGCGCCCCGACCTTCTGGTCTGACTTGTAGTAAGGTATGACGCTCCCCTCCTCCGCGCTTCGCTCCGTCTGCATCTCGGCTGCGGTCTTGAGAATCGGGAAGTCGAACTCGGCCACCAGAGTCTCGTACATCCACGGAGAACCCTTGGTGTAGCTGTAACTGAATTTCGTACTCCTCGGCATACAGAGCGCGAGAAGTACGAAAACGATGACCAGAGGGACATATACCCTGTAATCCTTAGGCAGCCTTTCGTTCATAACGGAGATTGACGGATTTTTTACGAATCACTCGGCGAGTGTCAATGAATTTGTCCCGCGTCTGCGCGGCCGGACTATGCGTCCACGTTCGCGTAGTGGGCGTTCTGCTCGATGAACTCGCGGCGAGGCGGGACGTCGTCGCCCATAAGCATCGTGAAAGTGAGGTCGGCGGCCGCAGCGTCCTGGATGGTGATCTGGCGGAGAAGACGCTTCTCCGGATCCATAGTCGTGTTGGCGAGCTGCTCGTCGCTCATCTCTCCGAGACCTTTGTAGCGCTGCACGGTCACGCCCTTCTCGGAACCCTTTCCAATCTGGAGGGTGGCCTCGCGGCGCTGGTCGTCCGTCCAGCAGTAGATCTCCTCCTTGCCCTTCTTGACGAGGTAGAGCGGCGGAGTGGCGAGATAGACGTAGCCGTTCTTGATGAGGTCGAACATATAGCGGAAGAAGAATGTCAGGATGAGGGTCGCGATGTGCGAACCGTCAACGTCGGCATCGGTCATTATTATCACCTTGTGGTAGCGGAGCTTGCTGAGGTTCAGAGCCTTGCTGTCCTCCTCCGTGCCCACCGTCACGCCGAGGGCGGTGTAGATGTTGCGTATCTCCTCGCTTTCGAACACCCTGTGCGTCAGCGCCTTCTCCACGTTGAGAATCTTACCCCTGAGCGGAAGAATCGCCTGGGTCCTGCGGTCGCGCCCCTGCTTCGCCGTACCGCCCGCGGAGTCTCCCTCGACAAGAAAAAGCTCGCACTTCTCCGGGTCGCGCTCCGAACAGTCGGCGAGCTTGCCCGGCATTCCGGCGCCCGACATCACGGACTTTCTCTGCACGAGTTCACGCGCCTTGCGGGCCTCGTGACGCGCCGTGGCGGCGAGAATGACCTTATCGACTATCGCCCTGGCCTCCTTCGGGTTCTCCTCAAGAAAGGCTTCGAGGGCGGATGACACCGCCTGGGAAACCGCCGGATCGACTTCTCCGTTGCCGAGCTTCGTCTTGGTCTGCCCCTCGAACTGAGGTTCGGCCACCTTGACAGAAATCACTGCCGTGAGCCCCTCCCTGAAGTCCTCGGCGGCAAGCTCGAACTTGAGCTTGGAAAGGAAGTTGTTCTTCTCGGCGTAGGCCTTGAGGGTCTTGGTGAGTCCCCTGCGGAAACCGGTCAGGTGCGTGCCCCCCTCTATGGTGTTGATGTTGTTGACGTAGGAGCGCACCTCCTCCGTGAACCCGGAGTTGTACTGCATCGCCACCTCGATCGGGATGACCTTCGATGTTTCGAGACATATGACCGAACTTATCGGTTCGTTTCGGCTTATGGAGTTGATGTACTCGACATACTGCTTGAGCCCCTCCTCAGAGTAGAACTCCTCCGTCCCCGGATGAATCGCGTCCATATATTCCTTGCCGCCGTCCTCTATCGGTTCGCGCAAGTCGGTGAGGGTCAGCCTTATGCCCTTGTTGAGGAACGCGAGTTCACGCAGACGGTTCGCAAGGATCTTGTACTTGTACATCGTCGTGTAGGTGAATATCTCCGCATCCGGATGGAAAGTGACCGTGGTTCCGGAGTCGTTTGACTCCCCGACAACCTCGACGGCCGTCGTCGGCTTGCCCTTGGAGTACTCCTGCACGAAAATCTTGCCCTCGCGGTGAATCTCGGCGCGGAGGTAGTCAGAAAGCGCGTTCACGCAGCTCACGCCCACTCCGTGGAGACCTCCGGAGACCTTGTAGCTGTCCTTGGAGAACTTTCCTCCGGCGTGGAGCACCGTCAGGACGACTTCGAGCGCGGAGCGGTGCTCCTTCTCGTGCATCCCGGTCGGAATGCCTCGGCCGTTGTCCTTGACCGTGATGGAGTTGTCCTTGTTGATGGTCACGTCTATGCGGTTGCAGAAGCCGGCCAGAGCCTCGTCGATGCTGTTGTCGACCACCTCGTAGACAAGATGGTGAAGGCCGCGCTCGCCGACGTCCCCGATGTACATCGAAGG
>CAVIXF010000051.1:9439-11527 GCA_963646585.1 Candidatus Gastranaerophilales bacterium HUM_1
CCTCAAGCCCTTCCAGCACCTGAATGCTATTGGCGGAATACTGTTCTTCCGCCGCTTTGATTTCGTCGTTTTCGATCATTTCAAAAAATTCGTTTTAGCCCGCAAATATAGCGATTATTTTCCAAAACTCAAACGGACTCCCGCCGTGAGCTCCGGCCCTCTTTCAGCATAGAGGGGCGTGCGCTGAATCGTCTGTCCGGTGAACCGGCTCCCCTTGAGCCAGAACGCCGTCCTGCGGCTGTAGCGGTATTCCAGGGAGAAATACGGGTCACCCCAGCCCGGAATCTTGTATTCCGTCACTTTTCCGTCCCCGCCGTCCATCCTGCCGCTCCTCGCGGTCGAGAAATCGCAGCCTACGAGAGCGTAGATTCTGCGTATGATGTTGAACTGCACGGAGAAGTCACCGGTGAGGGCGGCCGGGCGGACAAATTCGCCCCCTTCGCCGGTCAGCAGACTGTCGTAGAGAAGGTCGAGCTCAATGCGCCCCCAGTCGTCGCCGTAATGCATCTTCAGCCCGGCGAGCAGCCTTCCGTGCAGGGAGTTCAGATATTCGAGGTCATAGACGGGCAGGGTCACGGCCTTGCCGCCGACGTTCAGGGAGGCGAGCCGCACGCTCTCCAGCACCCCGCTCCCGAGACAGGAGGCGGAGGCGAAGAGCTCATATCCGAAGACGGAGCGGATGCTCCCCTTGAGTCCCAGCGCGAGGCCGCAGCGCTCCACGCTGTTGCCGAGCACCCGGTGCGGGCTCGCGGAAAGGGCCGAGGCTATGCTGTAGTGGCGGTATCCGCCGACAATCGAGGAGTAGCTGTTCATCTTCTCCCCTCCGCCGACGCTCATCCAGAAGTTCAGCGGAATCTTCCGGAAGTCATAGCTTATTCTGATGTCAGGATAGACATACTGGCTGTGCGCGCCGTTCTCCCCGTCCGCGCCGGAGGGTCTTGTCGGTACGGAGACCCTCGCGCCGAGGCTGAAAGTCCAGGACTTGCGCGTGAGCACATATTTTGGTGCGAAGTCGAAGAGCATCGCTATGTGGTCCATCCCGGATCTGTATGTCGCCGCGTCGGTGGCGAAGTCGAAGGCGAAACGCGAATCATCCGAAATCCCTATATCCATCTTGAGGGAGGCTCCGAAGAGATTCTCGTCCACCGCCCAGTCCGTTGACTCCCCCGAAACGGCCGAAGACCCTGAGATTCCGGATGACACGGATGCCCCGGATGCCGCAGACGCAATGGCGGAGGAATATTTCCGCTCCACATTGTCGCGGCCGAAGGAGTAGCGCAGGCGTGCGTCGTAGCTCAGCACTCCGCCGAGACTGTCCTTGGAGAAGACCCTGACATCGACGAGAGCCCTGTTGAATCCGCGCTTCCCGAGCCAGTCCCGCTGCAGCAGGCCGTCGTAGGCGAGGCCGGCGGCAAGCGAGGTGCGCTTCCAGTCATAATGCAGAGCCGCCCCGGCGGAATTGTCCATATCATAGTTCCAGTCGCCCCAGTACTGCCGTTTCCCGTCTTCTCCACGCCTTGAGGTCAGAAGTCCGTCCCCGCCGAGGTCGACTCTGCGCCAGTCCCCGATGAAGGAGCGGTGGCCGGCGTAAAGGTCGAGCGAGACCTTCCCGTTTCCGAGCGGAGACCAGACAAGGTCGAGCTCCGGATGCAGCGTGTAGCCCGCCCCGGCGTTCAGATAGAACTTGCCCGCCCTGTGGCCCTCCGGAACAGTCCGCATATCGACGCTGTAGGGACGGAACTCGTACGCCCCGCGATACGGCCGGTCGAAGACCGAATAGTCGAAAGTCATATTGAAGCTCTTCACCGAATCCGGCACCGCCATCTCAAGCTCCTCCTTCTGCGGGGTGAGCGTCTGGGCGACGTATTTGTTAGTCACGACGACGGTCGGAGCGAAGTTCTGGGAATATGCCGCCGTGAACGGAATGAACGCGGCCGCCGCAAGAACGACGCGCCTCAGATATCTCATCTTCAATCCCATATCCATATACTTATAATGAGATTTCATCTTTAAGTTTCTTAATTATTTTTATTGACCCCTCCCGTCCCCTCTACAGGGGAAGCGGTGCTCCATTTGCCCTATCAGCAC
>CAVIXF010000052.1:0-11427 GCA_963646585.1 Candidatus Gastranaerophilales bacterium HUM_1
TCAGAACACGACATCAAAGTCATAGCTCCGGTCCCAGGAGCCTATTATGATGCGCATCCTGGTGCAGGCGTAGTCGATTTCAACCGATATGTCCTCCAGTTCCGGGGCCGACCAGTCGTATCCGCTTTTCTCGATGTAGTTTCCGAGGGCGAAGGTCTTCAGGACCGACGCGTCTTCGGATATGTCGAGCAGCAGCGAGGAATCAGTCTGCCTCGGCAGGGAGAGCTGGCGCGAACTGCTGTCTCCCCCCGCCTCGTCAGACATAAGATAGTGCGAGAATATGCCCTGTCTCGGGCTTCCGTCGATTCCGTAGCCGTCAACTCCGCCCCTCACCCCGACGTCGAAGCGGAAGATGTCCTCCTCGGGACTTTCCGGCTTCCCGGAAAAGGCGACGGTCAGACGGCAGTAGTTCTTCCGGATGCGCACGGTTTCGGTGCACAGTTCGCAATCGGTGTCGATATGGGAGGAGAACATCCTGACGGCGGGGCAGTCGTCTCCGAGCGGAATCACAAGCCCGTCATCCCCGATGCAGTCCGCCGCATCCTCCGACCACAGGTTGACGTACACTCCGGAACGGGGGACAGCAACCCCGTATATGTCCGGAACGGACGCCAGATCCAGCGTGTCCGAGCAGGCGAAGCCCTTCCCGTCCGTCACGGAAAGCAGCATCACTCCGGTCTTCCCGGATTCCCGCACCTCCGAAAAATCAAGCCTCAACAGGCAGGGACATCCGCTCCTGTTCTCCTTTATGGAGCAGGATGTCAGAACTGACGCGACCGCGAGCGCCGCCAATGTCTTCTTTCCCATATCTTCACCGCTAAAAGCTCAGTAAATATCAGATTGTGACGGACTCCACGCTCTCCTCGTTCCAAGGGGCGACTTCGATGGTGAACGTCAGGCTGCCGAGAGCCGACTCCATATCCGGCTTGTCAACGCCCGGACGGGTGATCGTAAGCTCCCCGATCGTGTACACCGTGTTCCCCTTGAGCACAGGAAGAGTCACAGGATAGTAGCATACCTTCCCGCCGACCTCGGCCTCGACCACGAGCCTCGTATGCCTTGCCGACCATTCGTCGTCCGCGTTGTCGGCGAGGGTCGGGTTCGGGCAGCAGTAGAAATGGTGCGCCGCATCGTCCGAGGAGTTGTACGCGATGTTCAGAGCCGACGGCTTTTCATAGTAGAGATTGTCGGCCGACGCCTCGTTCCTGCTCTTGTTGAGCCAGAGCGTCGGGGCGTAAGTTCCGCTCAGGCAGACGTCTCCGGCGACATTGATGAGGTAGACCCCCTTCACCGCGACAGGCTGGGACTGATACTGCGGCAGCGTCATCCTGTTGGAGATCTTCTCTATGACGATCTTCGACACCAGCCTCTCCGCAGTCACCGTGACGGATGTGTTCCCGTCCACGTCCACGTCTTCCGTCCCGAACATCACCAGGGCGTCCGAGGCGTTGTCCGTGAGACTGACGACTTTGGCCTTCAGCTCCGTCAGAGTGGCCACCGCTCCGGAAACGGCAGCATTCACGACCACGGCGACCGTCTTGTGACCCTTCGTGCAGTTCATATTGAGCGTGGCGCTCGTCGTCGTCCCGCTCGCCTCGATCTTTCCGTCATCGGCGAAGACATAAACCGCCGCGGATTTCAGGTTCTTCTCGTCAGATTCGGAGGCAGCCCCCGCAGCCTTCGTCCCGGCCGCCTTTGAAAAGGAGTTCGAGACCGTGACCTCCAGCCTTTCGCTTCCGGAAGGCGTCGGCTGAATCCGTCCTTCGACATCGACATTTTTTTTGCAGCCCGTGAACATCGCTGCGGCCGCAAGAGCGGCGAAGAGAATTTTTGTTTTCATCGTTTGATGGTTTTAAAATGGTTAATGGATTGATTGATATATTAATACATCGATATATTTTTGATTGTCGCCGAAATGGCGTTTACGGATTCCGCCCCGAGAACTCCGCCATCTCCGGGTCGAGATTCGCCCTGTATCTCATCGACGGCTCAAGACCGACGGCGAGTTCATATTCCCTCCTCGCCAGAGCCGCGTCGCCGAGCCTGGAGAGCACCAGAGCCTTCAGATAGCAGACTTTCGCGTCCGTGTCCGGAAGATCCTTCAGAATGTCCCAGCTCGAATGGTTGTAGCCCGCCGAGGCGAACGCCAGAGCCGAGTTGTAGTCCCTGTACGGACGGAGAATCTCCACCGCCTCGGGATAGTCAAGCTGCCGCAGCAGTTCGACCCCTCTCATATACGCCGTGTCCGGTTCCGTCGTATGCACAGTATCCTTGACCATCCCGCGCCGGTGCAGATGGAAGTCGAAGCTGACAGTCCGGAGCTTCGGGTATATCTTCTCGCGGACATAGCGGTAGCCGTCCCTCCGCCTCATCTTCATCTCCCTCCTGTCCGGGTCTCTTTCCTGCATAACCTCCTCGGTGAAGAACCTGCGATAGCCCTCGGTCACGAGAGTGTCGGACATCAGCATCGCGGACAGCCGCCCCCAGTCCTCGGGAACGCAGGATGTGCGCAGAAGGGAGTCCGCCCCGTATTCGAAAATCTCCTCCACATAGTCCCTCACGGCGGCGGAGCGGGCCTTCGAGAGGGCGGCGTTGAATGCATAGGCCCCCTCTGGGGAGCAGGCCGCCGAAATCACCAGCGAGTCCAGTTCGAGCTCCTCTCGGTCGAAGATGTCCCCGATGCAGCGCCTTATCCTGCGGAGCTCCTCCGCATTGCAGCCGAGCGTGCTGTCGACCGAGGACTTCCCCGACTCGAAGTCGATGAACGCCAGCGTCTTGTCCCTGACGACCCTCTCCCTGATGACCATCTTGTGGCGCGGAGTTCCGTCCGCGAGGGAGGAGAGAGAGCTGATGTAGAACTCCAGGCTGTCCGGGGACGGGAAGTCGCAGACATATTCCCCGTAGCGGTGCAGGCTGCCGGTCATATTGACCAGAACCTTCTTCAGCCTGGGCAGGGAGCGGAAGGACTGCACATAGCGGTAGACGAGGTCGCCGCTTCCGGAAACGATGACGGTGTCGAGCCTGAGCCGGCTGGTGTCAATCGGAGACTTCACGTATTTCCGGTACATCCTGTCCGCGTTCTTCACCTTCCAGTCGTTGACATAGCGTTTCAGCGTCTTGGAATAGTGTTCGAGAGCCTCCCGCTGGCTCACCCCGAAGAGATTCTCCGCCGCCGGCTCCGGAACAATCGAGGAGTCGTTCCTCATAGCGTAAGTCTGCGGATAATAGCGGCTTATGAACATCTCAAGCTGATGCGCCATAACCAGGTCGGCCGTGTCCTTCACGATGGAGGCGAGGAACTCCCTGTAACGCTGGTACCCCCTCAGCTGCCTGTCCCGGTATTTCGCGCCGGTGACGTTGATGGCCTCAAGCGGGCGTTTCTCCCCGGCGATTTCAAGCACGGGCGCGAAACGCAGCTGCCAGTCGGAGTCGAGCAGGGACGAGGGCACGACCAGGTCGAAGCTGATGCTGACATTTCCGAGACGCTCCGGGACGTGGTTGAAACGGGCGACGACCTTCGATGCGGAGATGACGTCCGTGGCGACCATTTCCCCGGTCTCGCTGTCGCGTATCGCGTTCATAATCAGCGGCTCGCCATCTTTCCTCTCCTCTTCGGCCGCAGGAGCGGGGTCTTCCCCGACTGGAGACTCGTCCTCCTCCGGGAACTGAGGTATGCTTATGTCGGCCGTCACGCCCCTGTCGAACAGTGTGTTCACTCTCCGGGCGGTCGAGCAGGACATCACCGCCGCGAGAAAGAGCAGAAGAAGCCCCGCAGCAGTAACGGACCGCCGTCCGCCCGCCGCAGCCCGCCGCCAGCGCATACGCGGCGGTCTCCCGTTCATCAAATGACGCATATTCAAATCAGAACACATAGGCCAGAGCTATCATAAGGTCGTCAGGAAGGATGAACATCTTGTCCCCGGCCGACTCGGTGATTCCGCAGACCGGGCAGGAATAGGTCCGGTAACGCGCCCCTCCCGTCCAAAGCCCGAGTCCAAACTCCAGATTGAGATGGGGCAGGATCATATAGGAGTACCCGCCGTACAGCCCCACTCCGTAGCGGTCGCCCTCTTCGGCCCCCGAGGAGCGCCATCCGCCGGAGCTGTATTCCTGGTAGCGGATCTTGCTTCCCAGCCACCATCCCGAATTGACGTGCCACAGCCAGTAGCGGGCTCCGAAGGAATAGGACTGCTGCCTGTTGTAGAACACGCCCTTCTTCTCCGACTCGAAGCTGAAAGGGTTGTATCTCACCCCCAGCCCTATCGACCATTTCCTGGCGACTCCGCACGAGGCGTCGAGGTTGAGGGTGCCGAGGTTCGCGTATTCAAGAATATTCGTGGAGACATTGAAGCGCTGAGCGTACGCCGCCGCCGAAGAAAGAAGGAACAGAAGAAGCAGCGCAAGCATCCGTGAGCCGACGGATTGAAGACCGGTCGCGAACAATCTTGTGCGGGCCTGAATGAGCGGCGCAGGCGACCCGAGGCGCGTCCCGCCGGATTCCGAGTTCATCGTTTTCATTGTCCCGAGTATTTGGCGAACGCCTGTTCTATCATTGTCCTCTTCACCGGATACTTCTGGATCAGAGCGGATTTCAGAGTCCCGAGCGAACTCACCCCCGGCTTCAGGACTGCGAATATCTGCTCCCGTCCTATCCCCCGCGCGTCGAGGTAGTGGAATATCTGCGGGTGAAACCACTCCGACCAGCCGAACTGCTGCACGGAGCCGCCGTACCTGTCCTGGAACATCACGCTCTGGAGGTAGTACGCCCACATCTCCCCCACTTCGCAGTAGCCGGAGTTCTCCTCCGTCCCCGTCCCGTACGCCGAACCGGAGGCGGCGAAAGACTTGAGAATGTACTCGACGTATTTGTTCCAGTAGTCCTTCCCGACCGAAGAAAAGTGGCTCGCGTGGGCGAGTTCGTGCACGGTCTCGGCATAGATCGCGCTGTAGGTCTCCCTCCCGGCCGTGCCGAGGGTTATGTCCGGAGCGAAGAGCTTCACGAGCAGGGAGTACGCGCCGAGATAGGCGGCGACCAGAGAATGGCTCACGACCGCGCCCTGATGTATCATCGGCGCGCTGCTGCAGTCGAGAGCGTTCAGAATCCAGAGCCGGAGGTCGGCGGGCGGCCCGGCGATGTTCATATCCGCCTCGGCGCACCTTTCGATATAGTCATAGACCGCGTTGTTGATTATGCAACGGCGGAAAAGCTTCGAGTCCGAGGCCTCCGTCACCTCCAGGCTCACCCCGGAAGGGTCGTTCTTTCCGAGAGTCGAGACGGACGCGGGCACGAGCACCAGATTCATCCCGATGGAGAAATTCTTCTCGTTCTTGAAGATGAGCCTGTACCGAATCCTCGAAGAGAAGCCCTTGCCGATGCTGTAGTAGCCGTCCCGGTCGGTGTATGCCTTCGCGAACTTCACGAACGCGTTGCAGCTGACCGTCACCCCGGCCACTCCGAAAGGCCTCCCGCCGTTGGCGTCCTCGTCTACTATCGTTATCCTCCCGGACGGATTGACCTTGCCTCCCCTGGTGCCGCAGGACTCCTCAAGCATCCCGGCGTTGCCCGTCAGTTCATAGGCCTTCGCCTCGACGGCCGCCCAGTCTATGCCGTCCGCCCTGGTCGACGCGTCATCCGAAGGGAGATAGCACTCGTGCAGAATCTGATGTTCTATCTCCGGGAATATGAAATCCTTGGGGACGACGGCATATTGCCAGGTGATTCCGTCCTCCTCGATGGAAGGGTCGTGGTACCAGTCCCCCTCCCGGACAATCTCGAAGTCCACGGGATGGTCCAGAAGCTCGATGCCCAGAGCCTTCAGGCTGTCGAACTCCTCCTGGTCCTTCGGGAGGAAACGCACGTAGCAGTCGGTGCTCTGAAGAGGGAGCACACCCGCCTTGGTCGGATAGAGCGCGGCCAGGGCCTTGCTTATGTTCTCCGTCCTGTACGGATTCTCAAGCTGCCGCCCGAGCACGATCTCCTCGTGCGAGAGGTCTCCGGCATCCCTGCCGGACGGGACGCGGCCTCCTCCGTCGTCGATTCTTTCGCAGGACAGGAGCGCCGCCACCGCCCCGGCGAACAATAGTGTAACACGTCTCATATTGCTTTGTTTTTAAACTACGCCGCAAAGCTAAAACAACTTAGCCGTTGAAAGAAAATTTCAACGGCTAAGTTGCAAAATCGCCCACAGAGTGTAGTGAGACGCGTATTTTTCTTCTCAAAATTTGAATCGTCCCCGCAACCTTGTTCCGAAAAACAGGCTAAAACCAGGTCACTGTTTTCTGCTCCGCGAAGGACAAAATGCTGTTTGCAACGCGGCTGACGCCGAATCTGAACAGACTCCTGTCAAGCCAGTCCGCGCCAAGAGCCGTTGAAACTATGAGATAGTAACAAACTGCATCTTTTGCCGACGCGATGCCCCCCGCAGGCTTGAATCCGACCCTTTTTCCGGTCTTCTCGTAATATTTCGCGATGCACTGGCACATTATGAACGCCGCCATCGGAGTGGCGTTGACCTCCACCTTCCCCGTGGACGTCTTTATGAAGTCCGCGCCCGCCTCCATCGCGAGGAAAGACGCATTGGCAATGTTCTCCGCAGACACGAGCAGCCCGGTTTCGAGTATGACCTTGAGGCACACCTTCCTGCCTTGGGCCGCCGCAGCCTCGTCGACGCATTTCCTCACGGCGACAATCTCTTCGGAGGCCTTCTCGTACTTCCCGTCAAGGAAGGAGTTGAGAGCCAGGACGATGTCCACCTCGTCCGCGCCGTTCTCCACCGCATTGCGGCATTCGAGCAGTTTCACGTCAAGGAAGCTCTGGGACGACGGGAAGCAGGCTGACACGACGGTGACGTGCAGGTCGACCTTCCGGGCGTTCTTCACCGTCGCCGCGAAGTTCGGATAGACGCAGACTGACGCCGGGAGCGGCCATTCCGGGAAATTCGCCTGGAAATTGTTCACCTTGTCGACGAACGCGGTTATCGAGGTCTCGGTGTCATTGGTCTTCAGTGAAGTCAGGTCAAGCATAGAGAAACACTTCTTGAGCACGGTCTCCGTCATAAGCCCGTCGATGTTGGCGGATATGTTCGCGATGGTGCTCTCAATCTCTTCAAATTTCGGCGAATAGCCGTATTTTTCAAGGTAATCGATCATATATGTGGGTTTTATTACTCGTCATCGTCAGCCCCTGTCCGTTCGAGGCATTCTGCAAAGATATGAATTTTACGGAAAATCAGAAGCTGTCTTGCAATGATTCCCAAGTAAGATTTGAACCGATTCCGGCTTTCAGGCGTTTATCATAATGTCGAAACCCTCCTCAATCAGCGGGCGCAGGAGAGCCCCCAGCTCATCAGCCCCGTATTTCACGAGCGATTTCTGCGGAGTCTCACGGTCAATGGTATATGCCATAACCTGTCTCGGCCTCAGCCGGCGCACCATATCCATCCAGGGGATGAGAACCTCGTCGGAGCCGGAGTCGAAACCGTCGGAGCGGAGGAACATCGTCTGGAGGATGAAATCTCCGTCGAAAGCTTCGAGATTCCTTATGACTGTCTCCGGGTCATACGCCCCTTGAGGCCTGTTTATAACCCCGGCCAGCGCGGCGGTCGGAGCGTCCAGCTTCATTATCGGATTGTCGACTTTCCTGAGCGCGGCGAGAATCTCCGGCCTGCCGCAGGTGGTGGCGTTCGACAGCACGGAGACCCTGGCCGAAGGCGCCAGGCTGTCCCGCAGAGCCGTGACCGTCTCCACAATCGCCGGGAAGTCCGGATGCAGGGTCGGCTCGCCGTCGCCCGAAAAAGTGATCGAGTCAACGGCCGTCCCCATCCGGGAAAGTTCCGTCAGCTTCGCCCTCAAGGCCGTCTCCACATCCTCCCGGGACGGGAAAGGGAGATGAGGTACGCCGTCCCTGTTCCATCCGCACTCGCAGTAGATGCAGTCGAAGTTGCAGAGCTTCCCGTCCGTCGGGAGCAGGTTAATCCCCAGAGAAACGCCTAAACGCCGGCTGTGCACCGGGCCGAAGACTATTGTGTCGAAGTGAAGCATTCTTCTTTAATTTCAAGCTGTCCGGGGTCGCGACCCGCCCGTCCTCCATCGGCTTCAGACCGTCCGCAGCCTCCCCGTAATCTTTCTTCCGGCTGAGCGGGCCGTCCGCAGGGTGCATAACGGGCTTCTCTACAGGTCGTCTGACAGAGCGTTCCGCAGACTGCACGGCAGTGCTGTCCGCTGTCTGTACGGCGACGCTGTCCGCCGGATGCAGCGCCGTGCTGTCAATCCGGACGATGAGCTCCGGGCCGTCATAGACCGTGTCCGAAACGCTTATGAAGCGGACTTTGAAGAACCTCAGCGAGTCCCTCTCGAACACGATGCTGTCCGAAGGCTCCGCAGGCAGCATCGCCGCGAACAGGGAGTCTGCGTTTATGGCGACGAACGCCTTCAGGGAGTCCAGATGACGCCTCCTTATGAGTTCCTCCTCCTCGACTCTCCTCCGCGCCTTCAGATCCGAAAGCCGCCTGTTCAGAATCTCGGATGTCGTCCGCAGAATCTTTGAATACCGCGCCGGATCCTTCATATAATAGCCCAGACTGTTGAGATAGTCGTCGTAGTCATAGCCGTACTTCTCAAGCACCGGCGCGTACACCATCGACGTGTCCGCGCTCCTCCGCAGGGAGCCGTTGTCGTTGAGCCACTGGTCGAGCACGAACATATCCGCGTAGATTTCAGCGAGTTCGTCCCTCGGAATCACGCGCTCCCGCCTCCCGCAGGACGCGAGAATCAGGAGCGTCGCGAGCGACAGGGCTGCGGCCGTTGTGCGGAATGACAGTCTCATCGTCCGGCCTGGCTATCTGAGAGTTGCGCCGTTCTCTTCGCGGAACACGGAGAGCAGCTTCTGCATAATCCTCTCCACGTCAGCGTCCGTGAGGGTCTTGTCCACATCCTGAAGGACGAAGCTCAGCGCATACTGCTTCTTTCCCTGAGGAATCTTGTCGCCCTTGTAGACGTCGAAGAGCGAGACATTGCGGAGAAGCTTCTTCCCGACCTTGTACGCCGATTTCCGGAGATCGGAGAAGTTCACGTCCTCATCAAGCAGCAGGGCGAGGTCGCGGCGGACTTCCGGATATTTAGGAAGTTCGCGGTAAGCGATCCTGTCCCTCCTGATCAGCTCGAACAGGGCCGGCCAGCTGATTTCGGCCGCGAAAACCGGCTGTCTTATCCCGAAGCGGCGGAGAAGCGGCTGCGAGACGACGCCCAGAACGGCGAGCTGCCTGTGACTGCCCGGAAGCAGGAAAGTCTGCCCGTCGGAGAAGATGTCGGAAGGCGCGTCAGCCGTCTCCATCGCGTACAAGTCAGCCCCGAAGCGACGGAGAAGAGCCTCCAGATAGCCTTTGAGCTGGAAATAGCTGCCCTTTCCGGCGTCCGACCGCCAGGATTTCTCGGGTGCGCCGGAGACGAACATCGCATAGCACTGGTGCTCGTCGATGTTCGCGAGCGAGACGGCCTCATCCGGATTCTTGAGCGAGTACACCGAGCCGTATTCAAAAGTGCGTATGTCCGTCGTCTGACGGTTGATGTTATAAGCGATGACCTCCAGACCGTTGAGCAGCAGCGTCTGACGCATCACGTTGAGGTCGGAGCTGAGCGGATTGAGCACGCGGACGCAGCGGGCCTCCGGGAAAGTCGCGAGCTTCGAGTAATACTCGGCCTTCGTCAGGGAGTTGTTCATCGTCTCGACAAAGCCGTTGGCCGCCAGCCAGTCGGAAATGACGTTCCTCACCGCCTCCGGCTCGGGTTTCTCCTCCGCCGTCACCGACATCTTCACGGACTTCGGCAGCTCTATGTTGTTGTAGCCGTATATCCTCAGAATCTCCTCGACGACGTCGCATTCCCTGTAAACGTCTATCATATATGTCGGTACGCCTACGACCGCCCCGTTCTCCCTTTTCTCGATGAACTCGTAATTGAGATTCTTCAATATCTCCTCAATCGTGTCGCTTCCGATCTTCTTGCCGATGAAGTCCTCTATGCGGCCGTAGTCCAGCTCCACTCTCTTCCGCTCGAACCTGGCCGACTCCACGCGCCGGATCTTCCCGTCAAGACGCGCTCCTGTCAGCTCCGAGAGCAGAAGCGCCGCCCTCTTCGCCGCATATTCGAGGACAAGCGGGTCGCATCCCCTTTCGTAGCGGAACGACGCGTCCGTCTTGAGCGTATGCCGTTTTGAAGTCTTCCTTATCGTCACCGGATTGAAATATGCGATTTCAAGGAATATGTCTTTCGTAGTCTCCGAAATGCCGGAATTTTCGCCTCCGAACACGCCTGCAAGGCACATCGCCCCATTCCCGTCGGCTATCACGAGATCCGCAGGATTCAGCTCGCGCTCAACTCCGTCCAACGTCACCAGCTTCTCGCCCACGGCCGCGTTGCGCACGATCACCTTGCCGCCGGAAATCTTCTCCGCGTCAAAAGTGTGGAGCGGCTGTCCGAGCTCCATAAGTATGAAGTTGCTGACGTCCACGATGTTGTTTATCGGACGAAGCCCCACCGAAAGCAGCTTCTTCTGCATCCACTCCGGAGACGGCCCGACTTCCGCCCCGCGCAGGGTCGCGCCGAAATATCTCGGAGCGTCCGTCTTCGCGACGACTTCGACCGGAATCGCCCCCCCGTCTTCAGCCGGCTCGTTGAACGCGCTGATGTCCGGAATGCGGAGTTCGCAATCTATGTTGTTGTGTTTCAGATAGGCATAGAGGTCTCTCGCCACGCCGATATGGGAGGCCGCGTCGACGCGGTTGGCGGTGAGCCCGATCTCGATGACCGTGTCCTCGGCGAGGTGGAGATATTCCTTGGCGGGAGTGCCGGGAACCGCCGACGGGTCGAGAACCATAATCCCGTCGTGGGACTCCCCGATTCCGAGTTCATCCTCGGCGCAGAGCATTCCGAAGGACTCCACTCCGCGAATCTTCGACTTCTTGATCTTGAAGTCCTCCCCGAGAACCGTCCCTATGGTCGCGAGCAGCACTTTCTCCCCGGCGGCGACATTCGGAGCTCCGCAGACCACCTGCAGCAGTTCCGGCCCGCCGGCATTGACTTTCGTCACGTGGAGATGGTCGGAGTCCGGATGCTCGACGCATTCCACCACCTCGGCCACCACGACTCCGGCAAGTCCGCCGGGAATCTCCTCGACGGTTTCAACGGAGTCCACTTCAAGTCCTATGGAAGTAAGCGCCTCTGCGACTTCCTCCGGCGAAAGATCACATTTGAGGTAATCCTTGAGCCAATTGTACGAAACAGTCATATATAATCTATTTAAGTCTCTTAAGTATCTTAACTTATTTATTTTCGGCCTTTTAAAGCCCGCGCACTTTTTATTGACCCCTCCCATTTTTTATTGACCCCTCCCGTCCCCTTTACAGGGGAAGTGGTGCTCCATTTGCCCTA
>CAVIXF010000053.1:0-11348 GCA_963646585.1 Candidatus Gastranaerophilales bacterium HUM_1
GGCTTTTAGCCTGCTCGATTTTTAAATTATCGGTAAATTTTACCGAAGTATTGAAATAATAATCTGCATAGAAATATGTTTGAAAACCTTAAGAAAATAAACATCAAAGGAGGTTGTTCCTCAAGAAATACCCGATTAGTGTGGTTTATGGTCGTAATGGAAGCGGCAAGACAACCATCTTAGTGCATACCTTTCTGCGGAGCAAATGAAGCAAATTGATGACTGGCAAACTGAAGAAAAGAATTTGGCTGTATGACCAAAATATCAATCCGTTTCTTCGATGACCGGGAGGTCAGAGCCATTTGGGACGAGAGAAATTCCAAGTGGTGGTACAGCGTGCTTGACATTGTCGGGTGCTGAACGCGCAGGATGATTATGCGAAGAACAGGAACTACTGGAAGTATCTGAAAGGGAAGTTGAGGAAGGACGGGGTTGAAGTGGTTAGTGGCACTAACCAGTTGAAGCTTCGTGCTCCGGACGGGAAGATGAGATTGACGGATGTTCTTGATGCTTCAGGCAAGTGGAATCCAGGAAATGTCGGTAATTTTGCAAAAATTGCCGAGTGAATTGTGATGTGAGAACAATATATGAGGCAGATATGGAGAAAATATTTTTCAGCATAGGCGAGGTGGCGGAGGAACTCGGGGAGAACACTTCCGCAGTGCGTTTCTGGAGCGATTCGTTCCCGAAGTTCCTGCGCACGGAGCGCAACGCGAAGGGGAACAGGATTTACCGGAAGGAGGACATCGAGACTTTGAAGCTCATCCGCTTTCTTCTGCGGACGGAGCGGCTGACTCTTGAGGGGGCGGCGAAGCGTCTGGTGGAGGACCGGAAGGGGGTTGAGCGGAAGTTGCGGGTCATCGATTCGCTGACGGCGATCCGTGACCGGCTTGCTGCCATATCCGCCGGGATGTCTTAGGCTCTGTCCCGTGTCGTGTGCCTATGCTGTCCCGAGTCGTGCGCTTATGTTGTCCGGTGTCGTGTGCTTATGCTGTCCGGCGCCGTGTGTTTATGTTGTCGTATGTAAACTTGAAAGGATATGTCGGAAAAGATTGTCAGTGAAGAGATTCCGGGCGAGGTCGCCCGTGACTGCGTGCAAAAAGATGTCGCCCGTGGCGGCGTGCAAAAAGATGTCGCCCGTGGCGGCGTGCAAAAAGATGTCGTCCGTGGCGGCGTGCCGGGAAAGGTTGTCCGCGTGAAGGATGTCGCGGATGTCATCAGGGGGTTCGCCCCGGAGGGCGTGCAGGAGAGCTGGGACAACAGCGGTCTCTGCGTCGGGGACGAAAACGCGGAGGTGACGGGCGTGCTGCTGGGGTTCGACTGCACGCCGGAGCTTGTGGACGAGGCCGTGGAGACGGGCGCGAACCTCATCGTGACCCATCATCCGCTGATTTTCGGAGGGTTGAAGCGCATCACTCCGGACGATGCCACTGGGCTCGCCGTGATGAAGGCCGTCAGGGGAGGGGTGGCGATATATTCGGCCCACACCAGCGCTGACAAGGTCGTCGGCGGGGTCAGCTGGGCTATCGCCCGGAAACTCGGTCTCAGGAACATAGAAATCCTTGACCCCGACCCGGCGGCGTCAGCCTCCCTGCCGGCGGCTTCCGGCGGCTCCGTTCCCGGAGCATCCGTTCCGGGGGCTTCAGAAGCTTGTGCATCAGGTGATTCCGCCTCCATACCACCGGCCTCCAAACCAGTGTTCGGGCTCGGGGTCGTCGGCGACCTTCCGTCCCCAGTGAGCGCGGAGGAGGCTGTCACTATGGTCAAGTCCGCCTTCAACGCCGCCTGCATAAGGGCCTCCAGGCCTTGCGCCGGCCTGAAAATCTCCAGAATCGCCGCCTGCGGAGGCTCGGGGTCGTCCCTGATTTCGCGGGCGCGGGCCGCAGGGGCGCAGCTTTATATATCCGGAGACATATCATATCACCATTTCTTCACCCCCGAAGGGTTTATGATAATGGACATAGGACATTACGAAAGCGAAATCGCGATAGTGGACATTTTATTTTCCTTGATTAAGAAAAATTTTTCTACCTTTGCGGTTCGTATCACCCGAAACGGATACGCCAACCCGATATATTATTTCTAAAGCGATATGGCTACAACAAAAAAGACTAAGAAAATCGAGACTCCGATTGACAGGCACGAGACTTTCGTATCGATCCAGAAGAATTTCGCGGATTCGGACATCAGCGTCGCGGACAAGCTCAAGACACTGTACGAACTTCAGCAGACCGACTGCGCGATTGACAGGATCGTCCAGCTGCGGGGTGAACTTCCGATGGAGGTCGAGAGGCTCGAAAATGAAATCGCTGACATAAAGGCCAAGTCCGCGCACGTCAATTCGATGATCGAGGAATATACGAGGGGCATCGCGGAGAACAAGCACAACATCGTGGAGTGCGATATGCAGATTGAGAAGTACCGTTCGCAGCTCGAGAACATCTCGAACAGCCGCGAGTACGACTCCATCAACAAGGAGATTGAGAATCAGGATCTTCTCAGGCAGATCGCGGAGAAGAACATCGGCGAGGCGAAGGACCGCATCACCGAGAAGAAGGCCGACCTCGAACTTCTCAAGGAGAAGATTGCGGTGAGGAACGACGACCTTGCGGCGAAGAAGGAGGAGCTCGCGTCCATCGTGGAGTCCACGGCCAAGGACGAGGCGGTGCTTCAGGAGAAGAGGGCCGCGTGCGCCGCGAAAATCGACGCGAGGACTATGAGCGCGTACGAGCGCATACGCCAGAGCTGCAACAATCACCTCGCTGTGGTCGGCGTCTACGACAACAACTCCTGCGGCGGCTGCTTCAGCACCATATCCCCGCAGAGGCTGATAGACATCGCATCAAACAGGAAACTCATCATCTGCGAATATTGCGGAAGGATTCTCGTGAATCCGGAGTTTGAATAAACTTCAAATATCATAGGATTATGGCTGACGACCGGAAAGCAAAGACGGCCAGACGCAGGACGGCAGACATCAATCTTGACAATCTAGGGCTTGAGATGGGAAACAAACCGCCTCAGGCTCTTGATGTTGAGGAGGCGGTGCTCGGGGCGCTGCTGATCGAGCCGAACTGCGCGGACGAGGCGATGGCGGAACTGAAGACCGACTGCTTCTACTCGAAGAAGCATCAGATGATTTTCGAGGCTATGTCCGCCCTCGTTCAGGAGCACGTGACCATCGACGTGATCTCGGTCTCGCAGAAGCTGCGCTTTCTGGAGAACTTCGACGCCGTCGGGGGCGCGCCCGCCCTGGTGCAGCTGTCGCTCAAAGTCGCGTCGGCGGCCAACATCGAGTACAACATCAAGGTGCTCAAGGAGAAGAGCATCCAGCGCAACCTCATCACCGCCTCCTACAAGATTCTTCAGGAGGCCTACAAGGAGTCTGTCAATGTCGGCGATCTGATGGACGCGGCGCAGTCCCGGATATTCGAGGCGATACAGAGCAGCATAAAGAAGGAGGCCCAGCAGATAGGCAGCGCCATCAACGAGGCTATGGAGTCCCTTCAGGCGGCCCAGGACAATCCGGGGCTGAGCGGAGTGCCGTCCGGATTCACCACGCTCGACTCGATCACCAACGGCTGGCAGCCCTCCGACCTCATCATTCTGGCTGCGCGTCCTTCCGTCGGAAAGACCGCGTTCGTCCTGAACGTGGCGAGGAACGCGGCGGTGGACTTCAACGTCCCGGTCGCCATCTTCTCCCTCGAAATGCCTACGATACAGCTCGCCAAGCGTATGATGACCTCCGAGTCCCGGATAGACGCGAAGAAGATCAAGGGCGGGGTGAAGCTCGAACCTTACGAGTGGACGCAGCTCGAAACGCAGCTCCAGAGGCTTTCCAAGGCCCCTCTCTACATCGACGACACGCCGGCGCTGCCGGTCAACGAGTTCCGCTCCAAGGTGAAGCGGCTTGTGAACCAGAAGCACGTGAAACTCGTGATCGTCGACTATCTCCAGCTGATGCAGGGCCCGCCGGAGCTCAGGGCTATGCGAGAGCAGGAGGTCGCCGCGATCTCCCGCACGCTCAAGGCCACCGCGAAGGAGCTTCAGATTCCGATCATCGCCCTTTCGCAGCTCTCCCGCCAGTCAGAGATGAGGGACGGCAGCAGGCGCAGGCCGCAGCTCAGCGACCTCCGCGAGTCCGGCTCCATCGAGCAGGACGCGGATATGGTGCTGTTCATCCACCGCCTTGACTATCAAGGGATGGCGGCTTCTCCGGAAGACATCGGAAAGACGCAGCTGATCATCGCGAAGCACCGTAACGGCGAGGTCTGCGACGTGGATCTGCGCTTCCATCACGAGGAGGTGCGCTTTGTGGACGAGGCCGAGAGCACGTTCCGTCAGGCGGACAGCGTGAGCTCGGCTATGAACAGCGACGCCCGGGGCGGGGCGTCCGGGAACGGTTTCGGGGCTTCCGGCCAGCAGGGCGGCTCCGGGGCTTCCGCAAATGGCTTCGGGGCTTCCGGGAGCGGTTACGGGGCTTCCGGGAACGGGTTTGACGGCTACGGAGGCGGCTTCGGCGCTCCTGGCGACGAGTTCGGCGAAACAGGTTTCTGACGATGGACTGGCGGGGTTCTCACATTGCCGTTCTTCTTGTACTGCTCCTTTTCGGGGGAGCGCCTCTCTCCGCGCAGACCCCTGCGGGAGCGGCTCCGGGGGCGGAGAACGCGTCTGCCGGAACGGCTGCGGCGCGGCCTGTGCCTGCGGATGGCGGGGAGCATACGGCGGCCGCCGAGAGCCAGGACAGCGCAGCCGTGCGGACGGCCGGTAAGACGGGCTGCATACCCGTGGGAAGCCTTGCCTATGAGGACCTTGCGTTCCGTGCGGGCGAGAAACTCTCCTTCGTGATGCACTACCGCTGGGGGATGATCAACTCGGACGTGGGCAGGGCGACGATAACCTTGACGGAGGAGTCCTGGAACGGCGTCCCGGCACTGCACTGCGAGGTCAGCGGGAAGACGACCAAGCTCTTCGACCTCTTCTTCAAGGTGCGGGAGGACTTCAACTCCTGGTTCACACGGGACGGGCTGCGGCCGCTGCATTTCACGAGGAACTCCTTCGAAGGCAAATACCGGGCGACCAACTGCTATGTCTATGACCCCGGGCGTTCGGTGATCATTGCGGACGCGTGGTCCACCACCCGGGGGCAGAGGAATCTCGAACTGCCCTGGGACGCCTGCACCTACGACCTGCTTTCGCTGTTCTTCCTTGCGCGGAATATGGACTTCAGCGTCGTCACCCCCGAAAGACGCTACCCTATGACCTTCGCGATAGACGACGAGGTGTACAACGTCCATTTCATACTCTACGGCCCGGAGACCATCGACGTCCCCGGTCTGGGGCAGGTGAGAACCATACGCTTCGGCGCGAGGCTGCTCGCGGGGGAGGTGTTCAAGAGCGACACGGATATGACCCTGTACATATCGGACGACGAGAACCGTCTGCCGGTCTATTTCGAGGCCCCGCTGCTCGTCGGCAAGGCGAGCGGGAGGATGACGGACTGGGAGGGGCTGGCGCATCCGTTCACGGCTCTGGAGAAGAAACGCAGATGACGGCCCTTTCAAGAAGTTAGAATAAATGAAGACTGCCGATATGTCAAAACAGAAGGAAATAAGCCACGAAGGCCGGATAGTGGAGCTGACTCCGGAGTACACCTCGGTCGAGATAATCAGCTCGTCGGCCTGCTCCCAGTGCCACGCGAAGGGGCTTTGCGGCTTTTCGGAGAGCGAAAGCAAGCTCGTGATGCTTCCCACCGACCCCTATTCCGAGCGCAAGGTGGGGGACAGAGTGAACCTCGCGCTCAAACAGACGATGGGGCTGAAGGCCGTGTGGATTTCATACGTGATTCCGTTGGTGATATTAATGATAATTGTCTTATCTTTGTCGGCCGTTAGCGTTAACGAACTCGTCGCGGGGCTTTCCGCCGTGGCCGGGGTGCTTGTGTATTACTTCGTAATATGGCTGTTGAGGGACAGGCTCAAGAATGAGTTCGTATTCTATATAAAGGACTGAGGATTCAATGTATTCTGTACGGAATATGTTGATATATAGGTATATGGAAATATACTAAACACAAAAATAATGGTAAATACGATTATCTGGACCATTGCCGTCATCACCGTGCTCGGGCTGCTGCTCTCGGTCTCCATTTACCTTGTCGCGAAGAAGTTCAAGGTCGAGGAGGATCCGAGGATAGACGAGGTCGAGGCCGTGATGCCCGGCGCGAACTGCGGAGGCTGCGGATTCGCCGGCTGCCGTGCGTTCGCGACTTCCTGTGTCGGGGCCGAGAACCTTGACAACAACTACTGTCCCGTCGGCGGCAACGAGACTATGAAGAAGGTCGCCGCCATTCTCGGGATGACCGTGGCGGAGAAGGCCCCTATGGTGGCGGTCGTCCGCTGCAACGGAAGCTGCGCCAACCGTCCGAAGACCAATGTCTATGACGGTGTGCAGTCCTGCCGCGTGAAGGCCTCCCTCTACAGCGGGGACACCGGCTGCTCCTACGGCTGCCTCGGCTGCGGCGACTGCACGGCCGCCTGCCAGTTCGACGCGATCCGTATGAATCCGGAGACCGGACTGCCCGAGGTCGACCAGGACAAGTGCACCGCCTGCGGCGCGTGCGTGAAGGCCTGCCCGAAGAACGTCATCGAACTGCGCAACAAGGGGCCGCGCAATATGCGCGTGTTCGTCTCCTGCATCAACAGGGACAAGGGCGCGGTGGCGCGAAAGGCCTGCAAGGCCGCCTGCATCGGCTGCGGAAAGTGCGCGAAGGTCTGCCCTCACGACGCGATCACGGTCGAGAACAATCTGGCCTACATTGACTTCACCAAGTGCAAGCTCTGCCGCAAATGCGTGCTTGAATGCCCTACCGGGGCCATTCACGACGTCAATTTCCCGAAGCCTGCGGTGAAGGCAGAGCCCAAGCCGGTGTCCAAGCCGGCCGCCCCGGCGGCTGACTCCGCCGTGAAACCGGCCGCGAAGCCGGTTGAAAAGGTTCAGGCCGAGAATAAAAAAGAGGAGGAAAAGTGATGAAAAAGAAGATAACATTCGGAATCGGCGGCGTGCACCCGAACGACAGCAAGATTTCCGCGTCCTGCAAGATAGAGGTTCTTCCTCTTCCGAAGACCGTCTATGTCTCGATGGCGCAGCATCTCGGCGCTCCGGCCAAGCCGGTCGTGGAGGTAGGCGCAGAAGTGAAGACGGGTCAGGTCATCGCCGAACCGGGCGGATTCATCTCCGCCTTCGTCCACTCGCCTGCGACGGGAACGGTGAAGTCCATAGCGCCTCGTCAGGACCTTGCGGGCAACTGGATGACGCACATCGAGATAGCCGTATCTGACGAAGAGGTCTGGGCCGAGGGGATCGACACCACGAAGGACATCGTGACTGCGATTCCGGCCGACAGCGCCTTCATAATCGACCGCATCAAGTCCAACGGAGTCGTGGGGCTCGGCGGCGCGACGTTCCCGACCCACGTGAAACTCTGCCCGCCTCCGGGAAAGAAGGCCGACTGCCTGATTCTCAACGGTGCGGAGTGCGAACCTTACCTCACCTCCGACCACCGCATAATGATAGAGCGCAGCCGCGAGATCGTCATCGGAGCGGCCCTTATGAAGAAGGTGCTCGGCGGCTGTCCGGCGGTCATCGGAATCGAGGAGAACAAGCCGGAGGCCATCGCCGCTATGACTGCGGCCGTCTCTGAACTTGCCGCGTCATCGGCTGATTACCAAGGGATAAGGGTTCAGGTTCTCAAGAAGAAATATCCGCAGGGCGGAGAGAAGCAGCTCATCGCCGCAGTGATGAAGCGCGAGGTGAAGTCTATGGGGCTTCCGATCGACGTTGGCGCGGTCGTCCAGAATGTCGCCACCTCCCTCGCCGTCTATGAGGCGGTGCAGAAGAATATGCCTCTGATCACCAATACGATGACCGTCACGGGCGACTGCCTCGGCAAGGAAGGCCAGCACAACTACCTCTTCCGCATCGGAATGCCGCTCTCCTACATCGCGGAGTACGCCGGGGGAGTCCCGGAGCAGGCCGCGAAGATCGTTTCGGGCGGCCCGATGATGGGAAAGGCGATTTCCAACCTCGACGCCTGCACGGTGAAAGGCTCGTCTTCGCTGCTCTACCTCACGGAGGCCCGGACGGCGAGAAAGCCGGAGTCCAACTGCATACGCTGCGGAAAGTGCGCCGACGCCTGCCCTATGGGGCTTGAGCCGTTCCTTCTCAACCGCCTCGCGAAGCACGGGATGACGGAGGAGCTTGAGGCCAACGCCGTCCAGGACTGCATCGAGTGCGGCTGCTGCCTCTACACCTGCCCGGCGAACATCCCTCTGCTGGATGTCATCCGCATAGCCAAGGGCGACGTAATCAAGGCCATCCGCAGCCGTGCGGCCGCCGCAAAGAAATAGGAGGCTTCCGATTGACTTCACGACGGTGTCTCCACGCACTTCCAATCAAAAATAAATCAATATGAACAAGATAATATCGCCATCACCTCACATCCACAGCGAGCTCTCCACCCGGAGGCTTATGATGGACGTGATCATCGCGCTGATGCCTGCGGTGATTCTCTCCTGCCTCCTCTACGGCTGGAAGGAACTCCTCCTGCTCGCGGTCAGCGTCGTTTCCTGCGTCGGCGTCGAATGGCTCATCAACAAGTTTCTTCTGAAGAAGCCCGTTTCGATAACCGACCTTTCCGCCGTAGTGACGGGTGTCCTCCTCGCGCTCAATGTCCCGGTGTCCTGCCCCTGTTGGGTGCTCGTAATCGGAGCGGTAGTCGCGATCGGAGTCGTCAAGATGACTTTCGGCGGACTCGGGCAGAACATCTTCAACCCGGCCATCGCCGCCCGCGTGTTCCTGCTCCTTTCGTTCCCGGTCTATATGACCGACTGGGCGTACGTCCCGACGGGAGTCTTCGGCAGCGTCGACGCGGTTTCCGGGCCTACCCTTCTCGGAGTGCTCAATGAGCAGGGAATCTCCGCGCTGGGGCGCTTCGACTGGAGAACGCTTCTGGTCAACACCTGCGGCGGTTCGGCGGGAGAACTTTCCGCAGTCGCGCTTCTCGCCGGCTTCGTCTATCTCCTCTGCCGCAAGGTCATCAAGCCTTGGATCACCCTCTCCATTCTCGGGACGGTGGCGGTCTTCGCGCTTGTCCTCGGGCTTGTCGAGAACCCTGAGATGGGCGTTGGCAACTTCATACTCTTCAACCTTCTCACCGGAGGTCTGCTTCTCGGAGCGATATTTATGGCGACGGACTATGTCACCTCCCCGATGAGCGACTGCGGCGGAGTCATCTACGGCATCGGAATCGGCGTCCTGACGATGCTCATCCGCTACTACGGCTCGTATCCGGAGGGTGTCTCCTTCGCCATCCTCATAATGAATATGACGGTTCCTCTGATCAACAAAGGATTCCATCAGAGAAAGTACGGGAGGAAATAGACTATGGCAATGAAATCTACATTCAAGAATATGGTGGTCTGCCTGACGCTCATCTGCGTCATCTGCTCCGGACTTCTCGCCGGGGTCTATGCAGTGACCGCCGAACCGATAGCGAAGGCGAACGCCGAGAAGCTCACCGGGGCCATCGGGGAGGTGCTTCCGCCTTTCGAGAAACTCTCCGACGTGAAGACAATAGCTTTCGGGGGCAAGGAATATTCCTACTACGAGGTTGCTGACGGAAGCGGAAAGGTTCTCGGCTATGCCATCGAGTCACAGGAGGTCGGCTTCAGCGGCCCCGTGAGCCTGATGGTGGGCGTGCTCGCCGACGGAACGGTATGCAGCACCAAGGTGCTCTCCCACAGCGAGACTCCGGGACTCGGGGCGAAGTGCGTCGAGCCGTCGTTCGCCGGCCAGTTCAAGAACCTCGACCCGGCGGTGAAGAAGCTCGCGGTGAAGAAGGACGGGGGCGACATTGACGCGATAACCGCCGCCACAATCACTTCGAGGGCGTATTCCAAGGCCGTCGCGCTGGCGGTTGACATCTTCGGGGCGATTTCCGGGGAGGCAGCTCCGGCCTGCTGCGGAGACTGCGTAAATAATGGAGGGACAGAAAAATGAGCAATTTCAAATACATAATCAACGGGCTTGTGAAGGAGAACCCGACTTTCGTCCTCCTGCTCGGTATGTGCCCGACTCTCGCGACGACGACCTCCGCAATCAACGGAATGAGTATGGGGCTCGCGACGATGTTCGTGCTTATCCTTTCGAATATGGCCATCTCGGCCGTGGCGAAGCTCATCCCGGACAAGGTGAGAATCCCGTCCTACATCGTGATCATCGCCACTTTCGTGACCCTGCTCCAGTTCGTGATGCAGGCTTATGTCCCTGCGGTCTATGAGACTCTCGGACTGTTCATCCCGCTCATCGTGGTGAACTGCATCGTGCTCGGACGCGCCGAGGCCTTCGCCAACAAGCACACGGTTCTCGAGTCCGCCTGTGACGGAATCGGCATCGGCCTGGGATTCACAATCGCGCTCACGCTCCTCGGACTTGTGCGCGAGATTCTCGGAAACGGCTCGGCGTTCGGCTGGAAGTTCATTCCGGGCGACGGAATCCTCGTATTCGTGCTCGCTCCGGGCGCGTTTATGGTGCTGGGCTACCTCATCGTCCTGTTCAGAAAACTCACTGCAAAAAAGTAGGGGAGGGTAAATTATGGAATATGTAATAATCATCATATCGGCGATATTCGTAAACAATATCCTGCTTTCGCAGTTCCTCGGAATCTGCCCGTTCCTCGGAGTCTCCAACAAGCTCTCGACGGCCGTGGGTATGGCCGGGGCGGTCTGCTTCGTGATCACGCTCTCCACTCTCGTGACCTACCTCATCAACAGCTACCTGCTTGTCCCGGAGACGTCCGTCTTCGGCGCGGACCTGACTTTCCTCCAGACGATCGTGTTCATTCTCGTGATCGCGGCTCTCGTGCAGATGGTCGAGATTGTGCTCAAGAAGGTAAGCCCGTCGCTCTACTCCGCTCTCGGAATCTTCCTTCCGCTGATCACGACGAACTGCGCGGTGCTCGGAGTCGCGCTCATAGTAGTCACCAAGGAGTTCACGTTCGGGCTTCCGGCGCATATGCTGAACCTCGGCGAGTCCGTGGTCTATGCGTTCGCGACGTCCGTCGGCTACGGGCTTGCGATGATTCTCTTCGCCGGCATCCGGGAGACGCTTGCGCTGAATGACGTTCCGAAGTCTTTCCGGGGCATTCCTATCGCGCTTCTGACCGCCAGCATTATGGCTATGGCGTTTATGGGCTTCTCCGGCCTTGTTTAGGGTAAAGGCGAAGAAAAAGCGGTCTGCTGCGTTGCACGGCTTGTCAAAATCCTCACAACCAAAAGGTTGCTCCGGTA
>CAVIXF010000054.1:0-11294 GCA_963646585.1 Candidatus Gastranaerophilales bacterium HUM_1
GTGTAGAGGAGCACGATGAACACCCCGTACATAACGGCGTAGAACCTCCCCCGGCGGGCGTTCCCGGAGTTTTTCAGGAAGAACGAAACGGTCATAGGCACCATAGGGAAGACGCAGGGGGTCAGCAGCATCGCGAAACCCCACAGAATCGCCTGCAGGACAAGCCCCCAGTCAAACGGTGCCGCGCCGTTCCCGGCGGCGCCGATCTTCGCCGCGCCGTCCGACGGCGAAATTTCAGCCCCGGCCTTTCCCGTCAGGTCGCCGGAGAGTCCGTCGCCGCCAGCCGCTCCGTCAGCATTGGCGGAGACACCTCCCGGAACAGTCTCACCGGCCTTCCAGGAAAGATTGAAGTCCTGATATTCCGGAGGATAACACTCGTTAGCCCTGCAGCAGGACGCGCTCACCGTCCCGCTGACAGAAACAAGAGCGGAAGGGTCGATGACCCGGACCTTCTGCTCAAGGACAATCCGCCCGTAGACGACGGACTGCCCCCTTTCGCTCCTGACGACGCTCCTGTCGGCGAGGCCCCCGTCAAGTTCGCAGTTCCCAAGCGAGGAATACTCCACCGCAGGCGCGGAATAAGGGTCTGACAGCGGATAGCCGTGAATCCCCTCCCCCATCTCTCCGGTGAACTTAAGCGTCCACACCCCGCTCTCATCCGCCGCAGGAACCGCAGAAACTTTCCAGTCGATGTTCCCCGCAGAAAGCGAAGAAATGCCGCCGGCAAGCAACGCCAGCAGCACGACAATTCTGTTCACAAATCTAACAACAAGATTCATAACAAAAAACATTAAGACGCAGTCTTGAAGCGCACCGGAGGTTTTAAACCGGAGCAACCTCAAGGTTGTGAGGATTTTAAACACTCCGGCGCAACATCAACAGCCAATCCCCCAAACCAAACCCAACAAAGCATCAACACAAGCCCCAAACAGGAATCCTCTCAACATCCCGCAAAGCATCAACACCAAACCCCACAAAGCATCAACACAAACAAAACGCTAAGCAAGTGGCGCAGAAATGGATGGGATGCAAGGCGCACCGGAGGTTTTAAACCGGAGCAACCTGAAGGTTGTGAGGATTTAAAATCCCCCGGCGCAACATCAACAGCCAATCCCCCAAACCAAACCCAACAAAGCATCACCCAAAACAAAACGCTATGCAAGTGACGCTGAAATGGATGGGATGCAAGGCGCACCGGAGGTTTTAAACCGGAGCAACCTCAAGGTTGTGAGGATTTAAAATCCCCCGGCGCAACATCAACAACCAATCACCCAAAACAAAACGCTATGCAAGTGGCGCAGAAATGGATGGGATGCAAGGCGCACCGGAGGTTTTAAACCGGAGCAACCTCAAGGTTGTGAGGATTTAAAATCCCCCGGCGCAACGCAGCAGCCCGCCATTTCTGCGTCACTTGGCGAATGCGACGGAGCGCGTCTCCCGTATCACCGTAATCTTGACCTGTCCCGGATAAGTCATCTCATCCTGTATCTTCTTCGCGATGTCGCCCGAAAGCGTCTCGGCCTGAGCGTCGGTCACCTTCTCCGCCCCGACAATCACGCGCAGCTCGCGGCCGGCCTGGATGGCGTAGGCCTTGACCACGCCCGGATAGGACTGTCCGATGTTCTCCAAGTCCTTGAGCCTCTTGATGTAGGACTCGATGACCTCGCGGCGCGCCCCCGGACGTGCTCCGGAAATCGCGTCGGCGACCTGTATTATAGGAGCGATGATGGAAGTCATCTCGGTCTCCTCGTGGTGCGCCCCGATTGCGTTGCAGATTTCAGGACGCTCCTTGTACTGCTCGGCGAGCTTCATTCCGAGAAGCGCGTGCGGAAGCTCCGGATCCTCGTCGGAAACCTTGCCTATGTCGTGCAGCAGACCCGCCCTCTTGGCCGCCTTCGCGTTGAGTCCGAGCTCGGACGCCATAGCCGCTGCGATGTTGGCAACCTCGCGGGCGTGCTGAAGAAGGTTCTGGCCGTATGAAGAACGGTATTTCATCCTTCCCACGAGCTTGATTAGCTCGATGTGGACGCCGTGTATGCCGAGGTCGATGCAGGTGCGCTTTCCGATTTCGAGAATCTCGTCCTCAAGCTGCTTCTGCACTTTCGCGACGACCTCCTCGATGCGGGCCGGATGGATTCGGCCGTCGACCACGAGCTGGTGGAGCGCAAGCCTTGCGACCTCCCTTCTGACAGGGTCGAAGGCGGAAAGAAGAATCGCGTCCGGAGTGTCGTCGACGACGATTTCGACTCCCGTCGCGGCCTCAAGCGCACGGATGTTGCGCCCCTCGCGCCCGATGATGCGCCCCTTTATCTCGTCGCTCTCGATGTTGAACACGGTCACGGCGTTCTCGATGGCGGTTTCAGTCGCCGTACGCTGTATGGTGTTGATTATTATCCGTTTCGCCTCCTTCGTCGCGTTCAGGCGGGCGTCGTCCATCATATCGTTGATATATGACTGGGCCTCGGTTCTCGCCTCAGCCTTCATATTCTCCATCAGGATGTTCTTCGCCTCCGACGCGCTCATCCCCGCGATGTTCTCGATCTGCCGGTTCGCCTCGGCGCTGAGCCTCTCGAACTCCGCCGACTTCCTGTTTGCGATCTCCACCTGCGCCTTGAGGTTCTCCCGGATGGAGTCCGCCTCCCTCTGCTTGCGCTGGAGCTCCGCGTTCTGCTGGTTCAGAGTGTTCTCCTTCTGCTTCAGCCGGCTTTCGGTCTCCTTGATCGCCGCATTCCTCTCATTCACAGCCTTTTCGTGCTCATTCTTGAGCTGGAGATATTTCTCCTTGGCCTGGAATATCTTCTCCTGTTTTATGTTCTCCGCCTCGAGTTTCGCCTGTTCGATGATTCCGTTTCCTCGTCCCTTGAGGACGGTGCGCCTCACCAGAATGTACGCTCCGAGCGCCACGGCTGCTCCGGCAAGGGCTGAAAGTATATAATAAATGACCATAAGAATATATTTTTAATAATATCCATAAATATCCACAAAATCGGAGGCAGACCCCCATAAAACCGGAGACCGGACCGATAAAGACGGAAACGGAATCCGACAAAAACGGCGGCCGCTCCGCAAATGGAAACGACCGCCTTCAAACAAAAGAAAAATCCGCCGGACCGACTGACAGAAAACCTTAAATTAATAAGATTTGAGTTCCGTAAGGTTCAGAAATCCTCCGTCCCGCAAGCGGAATCCCCCTAAGGGTCACATAGGTCCTTCATCCCCTCCCCGAGCGCACTCTGTTACTGATTGGTGTTGATTTCAGCAAGCAAGTGACCGGCGGATGTTCAATCAATGTTTTCAAGATAACCGGCAATCTCCCTCTCAAGGCGTTCGGCTTCGGACTGGAGGGACTTCATCTCTCCGGAATATTCCAGATTCTTCATACACACGTTCAAAGCCGTGAAAATGAGATGGTCCGTCAGAGTCCCGTTCGAGTAGGTCCGCGCATATTTCTCCATCGTATCGTTGATGTAGTCCGCAGCGCACCGTATCCTTTGTTCGGCATCCGGCGTCGCCGCATTCAGCTGAAACACACGCCCGAGAACAGTTATGTTTATCTTCCTTCCCGTGTCCATATCAGCCCTTCAGCAGAGAAATGCACCTGTCAATCTCCTTCACAAGCCCGTCTATCTCCTTTTTAGACTCTGAATTGTCTGTCCGTGCCCCCGCGAACGCAGTCGCGAGATTGAGGTTATCCAATTTTTCTTCTAACTCAGCAATCTGTTTCCCGCAGGTTTCACACCGCCGCGCAAGCTGCCTGTTCTCCTCTTCAAGACGGCTGCGTTCCGCTTTTTCCTTTTCATAGGCCGAAATCAGCCTCAGGAACTGCTGTCTGATGTTGTCAAGCATAACGGCGCATTGTTTTACCCACCCTGCAAATGTATGAAGAATATGGAAAATATCAAAGAATTTTCCTACCTTTGAAAAATTATTATCTTCACTTATGCACGATATAGTTCTCAAAAACATATATCTGGACGGCGTCCGTCGCGACATTTCGATTGACGGGGGAAAGATTTCGGAGATAGCGGACGCGGGGACGCTCGGACAGGAGGAGGCGAAGGAATCGGTGGACTGCACGGGCAAGGCTGCGGTGCCGGGGTTCGTCAATATGCACACCCACGCGGCGATGTCGCTGCTCAGGGGCTGCGGAGAGGACATAGCCTTCCACGAATGGCTCGCCAAGGTCTGGGAGATCGAGTCCGAACTCGACGAGGAGTTCGTCTACTGGGGGACGAAGGTCGCCTGCCTTGAGATGATAAAGACGGGGACCACGACTTTCAACGACCACTACTGGTATCCGCTGACGGGGCATCAGGCGGGAGTCGAGATGGGGCTGAGGTCGGTCTCGTCCTATGTCGTGATAAACAAGATGACGGAGGCGGAGAACGAGATAGAGAAGGTGCGCTGCTGGAAGATGTACGAGGCCTCGCGGAAATGGCCGGAGAACTCGGGATTCTCGATGGCTTTCCACGCGCCGTATTCGGTCAGCGAACCTATGATGGTCTGGGCGGCCGAGTTCGCACGTTCCCACAGTCTCCCGCTGCACATCCACCTTTCGGAGACCGAGAAGGAGGTCAGGGACAGCAGGGAGGCGCACGGAGGGCTGACTCCGGTGGAATACCTCGAAAGCATAGGCGTGCTCGGCCCGAACCTCATCGCCGCCCACACTCTCTGGCTGACGGACAATGACATAGAACTTCTCGGGAAGCACAAGGTCACCTGCGTGCACAACATAAACTCGAACCTGAAACTGAGCTCCGGCTACCGGTTCCCCTACAGGGAGCTGAAGGAGGCCGGCTGCAAGGTCTGCATAGGCACGGACGGATGCGCGTCCTCCAACAATCTGGATATGCAGGAGGCGATGAAGACCACCGCGATGATGCAGAAGGGCTGGAGGGGCGACCCGACTGTCTGCAGGCTGGACGAGCTTCTGGAGATGGCCACCCTGAACGGGGCTGACGCCCTCGGGCTGAACACCGGAAAAATCGAGGAGGGAAGGCTCGCGGACATAAGCATAGTGGACACTGACAACTACAATTTTCTCTCGCCCGGCTCGTTTCTTGCCGGATTCGTCTATTCGGCGCACAGCGACTGCATCGACTCGCTCATCTGCAACGGCAGGTTCGTGATGCGGCACAGGAAGGTGGAGGGGGAGGAAGACATACTTCGGGAGGCGAGAAAAGTCCTCGACAAAAAACTGACACATCTGCAATGAACGAAAAGACTGCTAAAATCAACGAAGCTGCGCAATTCATCAGCGAAAGGATCGGCGGCAGAAAACCGGCCGTCGGAGTTGTGCTCGGGAGCGGGCTCGGAAGACTCGCCCGCAAGATTGAAGACCCGGTGATCATCCCTTACGTGAACATCCCCGGATTTCCGGTGTCGACCGCGATAGGCCACAAGGGCAATTTCGTGGCCGGGAACGTCGGCGGGAAGTTCATCGTGGCGATGCAGGGGCGGTTCCACTATTATGAAGGCTACGCGATGGGGCTCGTCACCCTGCCTATCAGGGTGATGAAAGTGCTCGGAATCGACTACCTGTTCGTATCCAATGCGGCCGGAGGCGTGAACTACGACTACAAGGTCGGAGACCTTATGATCATCCGCGACCACATCAATCTCCTTCCGAACCCGCTCATAGGCCAGAATCTCGACGAATTCGGCCCCCGGTTCCCGGATATGACCCGGCCGTACGACCCCGTGCTCATCCGCAAGGCTGAGGCCATCGCGGCGGAGAACGGCATCGCGGTGAGGAAGGGGGTGTACATCGCCGGTACGGGGCCGTCCTACGAGACCCCGGCGGAGTACAAGTACTTCAGGCTTGCGGGAGGCGACGCGGTCGGGATGTCGACGATTCCGGAGGTGATCGTCGCCCGGCACAGCTCGATTCCGGTCTTCGGGATGTCCGTGATCACCAACATAGCCCACGACGACTATGCCGAGGACTATGTGAACGACGGAGCGGACGTGCTGAGGGCTGCGGACGCGGCGGCCGACAGGATGTCGCTGATTTTCGAGAAGATGATAGCTTCATTATAGGCAGGCATTCATTATAAGGTAAGCGTTATGGACAAGAGATATGCGGCGATAGTCGCCGCGGCCCATTACATACAGCTGCTCGCCGGGGAGCGCAGCCCCGAGATCGGGGTGATTCTCGGCAGCGGGCTCGGCAAGTTCGCGGAAAAGATCGAGAATCCGCTGACCGTCCGCTACAGGGACGTGCCGGGTATGCCGCCCACGACGGCGATCGGTCACAAGGGCAATTTCATCATAGGCGAAATCGGAGGAAAGACGGTCATCGCGATGCAGGGGCGCTACCACTGCTACGAAGGCTACTCGATGATGGACGTCGTGATGCCTGTGAGGATTATGAAAGTTCTGGGAATCAGTACGATTCTCATCTCTAACGCGGCCGGCGGGGTGAACCCGGACTTCCGCATAGGCGACCTTATGGTCATCCGCGACCACATCAATATGCTGCCGAACCCGCTCATCGGGCCGAACTTCGACGACCTCGGGCCGAGATTCCCGGATATGACCAGGCCGTACGACACGCGTCTCATCGCCCGTGCGGAGGCCGTCGCGGAGAAAGAGGGTCTTGAACTGAAGAAGGGGGTCTATCTCGCCTGCTCCGGGCCGGCGTACGAGACCACTGCGGAATACGCCTTCTACAGGAGAATCGGAGCGGACGCGGTCGGGATGTCGACCACCCCGGAGGTCATAGCCGCAAGACACTGCGGACTGAGGGTGTTCGGAATTTCGGTCATCACCGACCTGGCGCACGACGTTCCGGAGGACTATGTCACCGACGAGAACGCAATCATCCTCGCGGCGAACGCGGCCGCGGACAGGATGTCGCAGCTCTTCACCGGACTGATCGAGGCCGTCTGACCCTGAATGGGACGAATTTTGAAGAGCCGGTTATGATTTTGAGCTTTAGAACGCTTGAGAAACTTAAGTGATTTGAGTTTTTGAGATATGGACAACGACAGCGGCAGACTGGTGATAATCCCGACATACAACGAGAAGGAGAACATCGAGAACATAATAAGAGCGGTGTTCGCCCTCGACGGCGGCTACCACATACTCGTAATCGACGACGGCTCCCCGGACGGGACCGCCGCGATCGTGAAGGGGCTCCGGGAGGAGTTTCCGCAGAGGCTTTTCATCATCGAACGCGGCGGCAAGCTCGGCCTCGGCACGGCATACATCGCCGGATTCAAATGGGCGCTCGCGAACGGATACGAATACATCTTCGAGATGGACGCGGACTTCTCACACAACCCGGCCGACCTTCCGAGGCTTTATGAGGCCTGCGCGACCGGAGGGGCGGACCTCGCCGTCGGATCGCGCTACTGCGACGGCATCAGCGTAATCAATTGGCCGATAGGGAGGGTCATAATGTCCTACTATGCGTCCGTCTATGTCCGCACTGTGCTCGGGATGAAGGTCTATGACACCACCGCCGGGTTCAAGTGCTACAGGCGCAAGGTGCTGGAGACCATAGACCTCGACCGCATAAGTATGTACGGCTACGGATTCCAGATCGAGATGAAATACAGCTGCTTCAAGCTCGGGTTCAAGATTGTGGAAGTCCCGATAATCTTCGTCGACAGGAAGAAGGGAACGTCGAAGATGAGCGGGAGCATATTCGGGGAGGCGTTCTGGGGCGTGCTGAGGCTGAAGTTCAGAAAGATAAGACCGAAACGGAAACAGACGGCATAAGATAGACGCGGTGTCGGGCGACGGAAAAGTCGGTATGGATTTGAGGAAAGAGGGAAAATCGATATGAAGAAAACGGGATTTGCAGGAGGAAAGGCGGCTACATATATACTTTCGATGAGCGCGATCTGTCTGTGGGGCGCATCATACATCTGGTCCAACAGTCTGATCGGCAACGGGATTCCGATTTTCTACTTCGTGTTCGTCCGTATCCTTCTGGCCGGGCTGCTGCTTCTGCTGTTCAACCTCGTTACGGGACGGCTGAGGAGGATAGACCGCAGGGACCTCCCCTGGTTTCTGCTGCTGTCCCTCTGCGAGCCCTTCGTCTATTTCCTCTGCGAGACCTACGGGCTCAAGGAGACGGGTTCCCCGACCGTCAGCGCGATGATAATCGCGACGATACCGATTTTCTCCATACTCGCGGGCACGCTGTTCTTCAGGGAGAAGGTCACCTCCGTCAATGTCGTCGGCACTCTGCTGTCGCTCGGAGGCATAGTCCTGGTAGCGATGTCACGCGGGGAGCGGGGGGCGAACTTCATCCTCGGCATCGTGCTACTGCTTGTCGCGGTGGTCGCGGAGGTCTTCCACGCGAGCATCACGAAAAAGCTCAGCGGGGGCTACCGGAGCCAGGTCATCGTGATGTACCAGTTTCTGATAGGCTCGGTCTATCTGTTCCCGCTGTTCATCTTCAAGGGGCTGGACGGATTCTCCGCCGAGAGATATTTCAGTCTTGAAGTCATCGAGTCCATTCTCTGCCTGTCCGTCCTGTGTTCAAGCCTCGCGTTCTCCCTCTGGGTCGGCACGATCAAGAAACTCGGGGTCGCGAAGTCGAGCATCTTCTCCGCGCTGATTCCTGTGGTGTCGGCCGTCATCGCGAGTCTGCTCGGACAGGAGACGCTCTGCGGAAGGCAGTGGGCAGGAGTCGCCGTCTGCACCATTGGCGTGATTCTCTCGCAGATGACCGCCGAGGACGGGAGCAGGCTGCTCGGACGGATTTCGGGGAGGAGGATTCAGTAAATTTTGACGGGACACGATGGAAGGCATTGACAAACAGGCTGTTGAGAGGCGGGCGGCTGAACTGCGTGAAGGTGAATCACAGGCGGCTGAACCGCAGGCAGCTGGAGGGAGGCGGGAGGCTGATGAAAAATATATGCGGGAGGCTCTGAAGGAGGCGGAATATGCCGCCGACGAGGACGAAGTTCCGATCGGGGCCGTGGTGGTGTGGAAAGGCCGCGTCATAGCGCGGGGACGCAATATGACGGAAAGGCTGCGCGACCCGTCCGCGCACGCGGAGATGATTGCGATGACGTCCGCGACGGAGGCCGTCGGAGGCAAGTACCTGAACGACTGCACTTTGTATGTGAGCGTAGAACCCTGCCCGATGTGCGCCGGAGCGATGAACTGGGCGCAGCTCGGCCGGCTCGTCTATGGTGCGTCCGACCCGAAACGCGGGTTCTCCGGATTCACGCCGTCCCTGCTGCATCCGAAGACGGAGGTGGTCTCCGGGGTGCTCGCGCAGGAGTGCGGAGTCCTCGTCAGCGAGTTCTTCAAGAAAAAGAGAGGTTGATATTATTAAGTTTCGCAAGAGCGAAACTGGCAAGGGCTTCTGCCCGTCGGCCGTAAGGCCGTGAAAATCCCCCTTGCAGGGGGGGGTGTAGGGGGTGAAAGGGAAAAAGTGCGTGGGTCTCAAATAGTTGAAAAAAGAGATAAGCCACGAACCTTAGATAAGTCAGGATACTTAAGAAAGTTAATATGTTGAGTCTGGAATCACTGGGGCTGTTCGGGCTGTTCATCGGGACGTTTCTCGCGGCCACCGTGATTCCGTTCAGCTCGGACGCGCTCTACATCGCAGTGCTGGCGGCGACCGGAGACGTCTGGGGATGCCTCGCGGCGGGGACTGCGGGGAACTGGCTCGGGAGCGTGCTGACCTACTGGATGGGCTGGATCGGGAAGTGGGAATGGATTGAGAAGTGGTTCAAGGTCAAGCCGGAGACGCTTGAGAAACAGAAAGTGAAGATTGACCGCTACGGAGTGTGGCTCGCCCTTCTGGCCTGGGTCCCGATTGTCGGGGACGTAATCGCGATTGCGCTGGGGTTCTACCGTACCCGCCCCTGGGCGACTATGGCGCTTCTGCTCGTCGGCAAGTTCGGGCGGTTTCTGCTCTGGAACCTGATTTACGGACTCTTCTGAACGGAGACGGGGCATATTGTAACTAATTGATATATATAGATAAACAGACATATCACGACAATTACAGACAGATATAGATATAGATATAGATATAGATACATATACATACATATAGATACATATACATAGGTATAGACTTATATATCTAATAATCAACACATTGGAAGACATTATGAAACACGCATTCGTTTTTCCGGGGCAGGGTTCCCAGTTTCCGGGGATGGCCAAGGATTTATATGACAGGGGCGGAAAGTTCCGCGAGACGCTTGAAAACGCGAACGATATTCTCGGTTTCAGGATTACGGACATTATGTTCGGGGGAAGCGCCGAAGACCTGAAACAGACGCGGGTTACGCAGCCGGCGGTTTTCCTCCACTCGGTGGTCAAGGCGATGGAATACGGGTACGCGCCGGATATGGCGGCGGGGCACTCGCTCGGAGAGTTCTCCGCGCTGGCGGTCTGCGGTGCTCTTTCGTTCGAGGACGCGTTGAAGCTGGTGTCAATCAGGGCGACGGCTATGCAGAAGGCCTGCGAGATGAGGCAGGGGACGATGGCGGCGATCATCGCGCTCGACCCGGACATAATCGAAAAGGTCTGCGAGGAGGTGAGCTCCGGGAAGGCGGCCGTGGCCGGCAATCCCAAGGCGACTCCGTTCGGATCCGCGGAAGAAGCCGGCGGATACGGGATTGTCGTCGCCGCGAACTACAACTGCGACGGTCAGACGGTGATCTCCGGCGATTTGAAGGCCGTGGAGGAGGCCTGCGCAAGACTTAAGGAAGCCGGGGCGAAGAGAGCCATCGTGCTTCCTGTGGGCGGAGCGTTCCACTCCCCTCTTATGGAGCCGGCACGCGCCGAACTGGCCGAGGCGATTGACAAGGTGCGGCTTCACGAGCCGGTATGCCCTGTGTATCAGAACTTCACGGCGGCCCCGTCCACAGATCCGGAAACGATCAAGCGCAATCTGCTTGCGCAGCTCACCGGGCCGGTGAGGTGGTGCGAGACTGTCCGGAACATCGCTTCGGACGCCTCGGCGGCTCTCGGGCTGGCTCCGGAGGAGGCCGTGGATTTCACGGAAATCGGGCCGGGGGCGGTCCTTACCGGCCTCATCAAAAAGATCAGACTCAGACTGTCTTAAACGGCGCATTGCTTCGTTACGCGAAACATTTTAGAAACCTGAAAAGAATAAATTGCCTCAGATTTTTAAATTATTTTCGAGTATAGATTTCTTTTTGAAGATGGAGTGTACTGGAGGTACACGACTGATGAGAAAAGGAATATAGACCGAAAAGAATGAAAAAGATGATGCAGGTTATTTTTTGAAGGTTTCTTAATCCTCACAACCTCAAGGTTGCTCCGGTTAAAAAGGTTTCGCAAGCCTTGCA
>CAVIXF010000055.1:0-11209 GCA_963646585.1 Candidatus Gastranaerophilales bacterium HUM_1
GGTGTCCCAGAAGCCGGTGTCGGTGAACATATACCCTGTGCAGACCTTGCCGTTGTAAGGGCTGTAGTGCACGGTTTCGCCCTGCGCGTCGATTTCCGTGAAGTCACGCGGGAAGAGCAGCGAACGGTAGAGGCAGGAATAGAAGGTGCGGAGATTGTCCGTGTTTCCGTCCTCGACCCTGACGCGCCCGAGAACCTCGTTCCACCGCTCCTTGCCTTCGGAGACGATTCGGTCGAAATCGCCGTCCCCGAGTTCATTCAGGTTGCGCTCCGCCTGTTCGAGGCTTATGAACGACGATGCCACCCGGAGATTGACCTTCTGGCCGCGAACGGTCTTGAAGCCTACAATCGCGCCCGAATGCGACGACTCGCTCACGGGAGAATCCGAAATCTTCTTCCCGTCCCTTACGGTGCGGATGAATTCGAACGGGGTGTCCGAAACGATTATGAACCAGTTGCGGAAGTTGTCAGGAACGCCGCCCGTGTTCTTCGTCGTGTAGCCGACAATCTTGTTCTGCTCCGGAATGACCTTGACGTATGAGCCTTCGTCGAAAGCGTCCACGACGATGCAGGAGAGGTCGTTCTCCGGATATGTCAGTCGGAATGCCGCCGCCCGCTGCGTCGCGGTGAGTTCGGTGAGGACGTCGTGGTCGGCGAGATAGACGCTGTAATAATAGGGAGTGGCGGTCTCGGCCTTGTGGGAGAACCAGCTCGCACGCTCATCCGCGCCGAATACCGGAGCGGAGGTGACGGGCATTATGGCGAACTGGCCGTAGTCGTTCATCCACGGACTCGGCTGATGGGTCTGCTTGAATCCGTTGATCTTGTCGGCGGTGTAGGAGTAGGTCCAGCCGTCCCCCATCTCCCCGGTCATCGGAGTCCAGAAGTTCATCCCCCACGGCCGTGCGACTGCAGGATAGGTGTTGCCGGTGGAGAACTCACGCTTTGACATCGAGCCGACCAGCGTGCTCACATAGTCAACCGGAGAGTCCGTGACAGTCTTTTCAGACTCGGCGCACGCCGTCCCGAAAAAGGACAGCGCCGCCAAAGTCACGAATATCTTGAGAAAATTCAGTTTCATCGAGAAGTTATTGCAGTGTTATCGATATTCTATCTATATATGGACGACCGACGCCCATATTTTTACAAAAGTAAGAAAATATATTACACCGGGATGCCTTGATGTCAGAAAAGGATGGAGTGCAAGGCACGCGGCGAAGCCGAAACCGGAGCAACCTTGGGGTTGTGAGGATTTTGGCAAGCCGCGTAACGCAGCAATCCGCCATTGACACCGGGATGCCTTGATGTCAGAAAAGGATGGAGTGCAAGGCACGCGGCGAAGCCGAAACCGGAGCAACCTTGGGGTTGTGAGGATTTTGGCAAGCCGCGTAACGCAGCAATCCGCCATTGACACCGGGATGCCTTGATGTCAGAAAAGGATGGAGTGCAAGGCACGCGGCGAAGCCGAAACCGGAGCAACCTTGGGGTTGTGAGGATTTTGGCAAGCCGCGTAACGCCGCAATCCGCCTTTTCTGGCGTCAAGGAATGTCGATCTCGACGGATTCGGAATAGTTCCACCTGCAAGTCCCGCTCCCCCTCGGAGTGTCATACTGGATTCTCGCGGCCGCCCGGATGAACACCTTCTGCCCCGAAGGGATGGTCCCGTTGGAGCGGATAGACACCGGTTTGCCGAGATTCTCCTCGAACGCGGCGCCGGAGTATTTCAGCTCGGACGACCAGCGAGTGTCGCGGGCGCGGTAGCCTACGGAGGACGAGCGGCTCACGAAGAGCTGGATGTCAGTCACGTTCGCATAGGAGTCCTTCCAAGTCCCTGTCTTCTCCAGAGCCTCGGCAAGCTCCTTGCGGGTCGTCGCCCGCGTGACCTTCACCTGCGCCGTGACCTTGCCGGCGCTGATTGTCGGAGAACCCACGAACTCCACCTTGAGGAAAGGCTGCACCGCGAAATTGACTTCCGCGCTGCCCTTGATGTGGGTGTCAACGCTCTTGTCCCCGACGACATTCCCGTCGGCGTCCTCAAGCACGATTGGCACGAACGGGCCGTCGACACGGATGTTGTAGTCCGCCTCGAAGAGCTTCGTGTTGCGGAAAGTCCCGTCCGGACGGCAGTAGAAGTCCTGCGGGGTCACGTTCCCCTCCCAGCTCGTCTCGATGAGTCTCACTCGTATGCCCTCCGAACCCTGGTCGGTCAGCACCGGGTCGCCGGTCTTGACGTCCGTGACTGCGCCGAACAGAGTCTCCGCCGGAGCGTCGTAGTTGTCCAGCTTGAAAAGCGAGCAGGAACTCAGCAGCAATCCCCCGAGTACCGCGAATGCCAACTTTTTCATATCAAACAAATTAAACATATCATTTTCATTTATAATATTTCAACGAATAGAATAATCTCTTTCTATAACATTTCAAAAAATAGTATCATCTCTTTTCACAAAAAAGAAGTGCTGCGCGATGAGGATGATAAAAGGATGGAGTGCAAGGCACGCGAAACTTTTTAACCGGAGCAACCTTGGGGTTGTGAGGATTAAAAAGTTGAGCGTAACGCGGCAATCCGCCTTTTTGCATCCTCATCGCGGCAATCCGCCTTTTTGCATCCTCATCGGTTAGGCTGTTGGTCTATATAAGCACTCTTCGCCACCTCCCCCGACGGAATCTCGAAATAATAGTCCGTAGGAGTGTATTTCAGCTCCATCTCGCGGGCCATCTGGAAATTGGCGTCGAAGAAATACTTCTTCGCCTCGGTGCTGTAGAACGGATAGAGGCCGTGCAGACGGTAGCTCTCGCCGTTCCCGAAGCGGCTCGCGTCGCGGGTCTCGCCCCAGAAGCCGTCGCGCCCTGCGGCGTGCTGCACCCTCCAGCGGCGGATGTCCCACTTGGACTTGTGCTCGAACGCAAGCTCCTTGCGGCGCTCGCGGCGCACCTGGTTGCGGCTTTCGACGTCGGCGGTGAGGCTGCCATCGATAAGGTCCGCCCCGGCGCGTTCGCGTATGGCGTTGACCGCCTCGGTCGCCACCTCCAGCATATTGTCACCCTCCACAGGGGACGGGGCGCCGAAAAGTGAAAGCTCCACTCCGGACTCGGCGGCCGCCAGAAGCACGTCGGCGTAGCGCATCAGGATGAACGGCTGCGCGGACTTGCCCTCGCCGTGGATGTAGTTCGGATCAGGATTGAGATACTTCCTCAGGTAGAATCCCGACAGGTTGCCCTCGTTGTCCTTCACGTCATAGAAAGGCCCGTTCGCCCCTGCGGCGGTCATCTCCGTGCCGTCATCAAGCGTCACAATCTCCTGACCGGACTGCGCCCTCGGACTGAGATAGAGGGTTTTCGGCTCTCCGGTGTACTGCGACAGAGTCTGATAGTAGTTCAGAGTGGCGCGGCTCCAGGAGTAGTCGTCCCAGAGAGGCTTCACCGGGGTGCTTCCGGTATAGACTCCGGCGCGGATTTCAATCTCCTGATTGCGGAACTCGTCGCCCGGAAGAATCACATAGGCCCTCAGGCGCGGCTCGGCGTTCTTGAAGAAATCCATAGTCGAGTCGAACATCAGGTAGTTGCCCTTGGTGTTGTCCTCGCCGTCGGTCACGCGGATGGTGCCGTCGGCATATCTGTCGAATCCGTCGAAAAGCTCCACGAAATCAAGCGAAGGGCAGCTGCCGGAGCAGAGCGGATAACGGAATATGTACGGTGAGCTGTAGGCGTCAAGTCCGTGGGTGAGAGACGGATAGAGATATTCCTTGACGAATATGTTCTCGGGGTTGTTGGTGAGGTCGCTGAACATATCGACCATATTCTGGTATATCGCATCGGCATCCCCCTCCTTCCATTTTTTCTTGTAGAGGGAATATTTCCCTGAGTTCATCACCTCACGCGCCGCCTTGTAGGATTCGGAGAAATAGCGGATGGACGCAGCCTGCCATTTGTCCTCGTCAAATCCTATCACGCGGACTTTCGTCTTGTAGCCGAATCCGGTGAGACGCCCCTCGACTGTCTCGTTGTATTTCGCGACGGAGCCGGCGTAGAGCATCGCCTCGGCCTTGAAGGCGAGGACTGCATAGCGGTCTGCGAGTCCGCTCTGGAGGGCTGTCGCCGGCAGAAGGGAGATCGCGGAGTCGAAATCGGCGCATATCCGGTCCCAGGTCTCCTCCTCGGAGGCGCGGGACACCTCCAGCTTGTCGGACGAGTCCGGATAGGAGATTGTGTGCGTCACCAGAGGGATGCCTCCAAAACGCCGCGCCAGCTGATAGAAGACGTATGCCCGGACGAAATAGCCCTGGCCAAGGAAGAAGTCATATTCGGCGTCGGTGAAATTCGACCTGTACGACGGGAGCGTCTCGATGAGGTGGTTCGCGTCGTGGATGAGCACGAAAGCGTTCACCCAGTCGTCGCCCGAGTGCTCCTCCCCCTGGAAAGTGCGGAAGACGTCGTCGCGGTTCATCGCCTCGCCGCAGCCGTCGATTCCGAGAGTCCCGAGCCAGCCGTTGAAGTTGAATCCCCACGCGGCCATATATTTGAAATCCTCGAACGGCATATTGGTGTAGAGCCGGGACATATAGATTGACATCCCCGACGCGGAACCCATCAGGTCATCGTCGGTGACCGTGTTCTTCGGAGTCAGGTTCATATCGCAGGCCCACAGGAGCAGCGCCGCCGACACAAGTGTAAATATCCTTTTCATAATCATCGACAAATTTTAGAATGACAGGTTCATACCCAGAGACACCGTCTTGTTCAGAGGATACATTCTTCCGTAGTCGGAGTCCGGATGCTCCGGATCGACATATTTTATTCCCGTGAAAGTCAGAAGGTTATATGCGTTCACGAACACCCTCAGGCCGAAAGACGACTTGCGGAGCTTCGGAATGGTGTAACCGAGCTCGATGCTCTTCAGACGGAGGTAGGACGTGCTGACGCGGTTGAACGAGGAGTTCTTCTCCGGGGAGTGGCCGGTGTAGGCGTAGTGTCCGGAAGTCCACTGGAGAGTCTGGTCGTATGGGTCGGTGTACTCGCCCACCGGACGCCAGCGGTCGAGGAACTGTTCGAGCGCGCCGCCTCCGTTGGAGCCCCATATGGAGTAGAGCGGCTCGTCGTACATATAGGAGCCGAGCGCCGAGCCCTGGAACAGCAGGCTGAAGTCCAGACCTTTCCACGCGCAGTTGAACGAGAGGGAGTAGTTCATCCACGGAGTCTGGTCGTAGGCGTACGGATGCGCGTCCAGAGAGTTGATCTCGCCGTCCCCGTTCCAGTCGAGGTACTTGTAGTCGCCCGGAAGGGTGCTGTTCTCCTTATAGATGTCGTAGGTCCAGATGTCCTCCCAGGATTCGTAGCGTCCGGCGGACTCGTAGCCGAACTGGATGCCCTGGTAGCGGTTGGTGAGGTTGTCGTTGCGCCAGCGGTCGTATGAGTTGCCGTAAGGGCCCTGTCCGTAGGCCTTGAGGTTCTGACGGCGGGTTATGGTGACGATTCCCGTGAGGCCGTAGCTGAAGTCGCCGACCTTGTGGCGGTGCGAGAGTTCGAGTTCAAGTCCGAGGTTCCGGTCGCTGTTGAGGTTCTCCACCGGGGCGGACGAACCCACCACGGTAGGGAGCGAGGAGGTGTTCTGGCCGAAGACTCCCTCGCGGCGACGCTCGAAGTAGTCGAAACTGATGCCGAGCATCCCGTTCCACGCCTCGAAGTCCACGCCGACATTGAACGTCTTGGACTTGAGCCAGGTTATGTTCGTGTTCGGCAGCGGATTGGTGCTCACGCCGTAGACCATCTCGCCGTTGATGAGGTAGGCCGGGGCGTAACTGTTGAAGTAGCCGTTCTCGCCGTTTTCGCCGGTCGCCGGATAGACGTAGCCGGAGAGCCACTCGTAGTTGAGCGCGCTGTCGTCTCCGAGCGAACCGTAGCTCGCCCTTATCTTGAACTGGTTGATGAACGACAGCCAGCTGCAGTCCTTGAAGAAAGGCTCTTCGGATATGCGCCAGCCCGCCGAAGCCGAAGGGAAGAATCCCCAGCGGTGACCCGGGGCGAACTTGGACGAGCCGTCGTAGCGGAACTGGGCCTCGAAGAGGTAGCGGTTGTCGAAGGCGTAGTTCACGCGGCCGATGAGAGCCTGGTAGGCGAGGTTGTAGAACGAACCTATGCCGCTGTTGAGGTCGACGAAGGTCGACTGGGTCTTGTCCTTGAGCGCGGTGAGGTACGGGGAGCTGAAGGCGAGGTCGCCGATGAGGTAGTAGTTGTCGCCCTTGCGTCTCTGTGCCTCGTAGCCGAAAGTCGCGCCCACCTCGTGCCTGTCCGCGAAAGTGCGGTTGTAGTTGATGAGAATCTGTCCGAGAGCCTGCCACTTGGTGTAGTTCTCGCGGGTCAGACGGTCGGAGTGGTCGGAGAATTCCTTCGGCACATATTCTCCTGTAAGCTCGTCCTTCGCGTAGAGGTTGTAGGACTTGCGGAAGAACTCGTTGTCGTCGTAGCGGAAGTCGTAGCTCGCCATACCCCTGAGGGACAGGCCTTTGAGAACGTCGGTGAGAGTGCCGAAGTCATATTCGAGCGACGCGGAGGACTGGAACTGCTTCTCGCGGTAGTCCTTGTAGCCGGAAATCGAGCGGGTCATCATCGCCACGGTGTTCTGCATAAGGTCGAGACCCTCGTAGTTGAGCATCGTCTGCGCGTCGTCGGCATAGGCCGGGAAGAGCACTCCCTGCTTCCAGAGGTTGCGGATGAGGGACACCGCGTCCGAGTCCGGAGTGCTGCGGTTGTCGGCTATCCCGCTGAGGTTCAGGTTGAACTTGAGCCCCCGGACGAGTTCCGCGTCGATGTTCGAGCGGATGTTGTATTTGGAGTAGTTGAGGTCGCGGGAGCGGAAGAACCCCTCCTGATAGAGGTAGCCCATACTGACGTAATACTGGCATTTCTCGTTTCCTCCGGATATGCTGACGTCGTGCTGGGTCTGAGGGGACATATTCGAGAACACGAGCGAGTTCCAGTCGGCGGCCTTGCGCGTGCCGTTGGCGTACTGCTCCATAAAGTCCTTGGTGAAAGTGACGGAGCCGCTTCCGTCCGCCTTGTTCAGAGCCATCTCGTTGTAGAGGGTCATCGCGCCCTGCGCGTCGGCGAGCTTGGGCATCGTGGAAGGCATCTGGAAGGTGAACGATCCGTTGTACTGCACGGAAGCCTTGCCCTCGGAGCCTTTCTTCGTGGTCACGAGCACGACTCCGTTTCCTCCCCGGACTCCGTAGATCGCCGCGGAAGCGTCCTTGAGGACGGAGACATTCTCTATGTCATTGGCGTTCAGCCTCTGGAAGTCCTCGGTCGAACGAGGGACTCCGTCTATGACTATGAGAGGTTCGCCGAGCCCTCGGATGTCCATACTGTTGTTGTATGTTCCCGGTTCGGCCGATTTCTGCCACACACGCACGCCTGGCACGCGGCCGGTGAGCATATTCTGCGGGTTCTCGTTCTTCGTCTTGAGCATATTCTCGCCGTCCACTCCGGAAACCGCGCCCGTGAGCGAACCGCGTTTCTGCGTGCCGTAGCCGACCACGACCACGGATTCGAGCCAGGTGTTGTCGGAGGCCATCACGACATTGACGACCTGCCGTCCGCCGACAGACTCGTATTTCGTCGCGAGTCCGAGGAAGGAGAACTCCAGCACGGCGTCGGAAGCCGCCTGAATCTCATATTTCCCGTCCATATCCGTGGCGACTCCGGTCTTGGAGCCTTTCACCAAGACATTCGCCCCGAACACCGGCTCCGACGACTCGTCGACGACCGTTCCTCTCACCGTAATCGTCTGGGCGTCAAGTCCCAGAGCGGAGAGAAGGGCGACGGCTATCAGTAATAATGTCCTTTTCATAATAATGGGTGTCTATGTATATGTCTCTGTATTATATATGTATATATCAATATATATGTCTCTGTATATTATATATATGTATACATCAATATGGTTTTGTTGCTGTATCAGTATGATACCGCTTCCGGAACCGGACTGATTTTAAAAGGATGCAGTGCAAGGCTTGCGACGACGCCGACACCGGAGCAACCTTTCGGTTGTGAGGATTCGGCGGAGGAGCATAACGCAGCAATGCGCCTTTTAAAACTGTCCGGCCAGGTGCCATTTGGCGAGAACAGCATATTCCGCCGCGAACGCGAAAGTGAACATCGCCTCGACATTGTTCTTGGACTGGACGGAGTTCCAGCCGTAGAGCAGGCTCGTCGGCAGCATACTGTTTTTCAGATAGTTGTCCCAGGCGTAGTCGAGATTGTCCTGGAAAGTCCCGATGTTCAGGGCTACATTGTCGTAATGCGCCGAGACGTCGACCCATCCGCGCATCAGCACCCCGTTGAACCAGTTGTTGAAGCCGTCTATGGCATATTCGTAATGTCCCGGACGGTCGGAGGACTTCTTCGCGAAACGGAGGAATGCCGCTGACGCGAGGTTCTTCATGTCGTCGAGATAGGCCTGTTCGCCAGTCGCCCGGTAGAGGTCGGCGGCCCCGGAGAGCATAGTGCCGGAGTTGTAGGAATAGGACACGCCGGTCGGGGACTCCTCCTCGTTGTGGGCGCGGTACTTCACGCCGCCGACGGTCTCGTAGGCGATGTTGTCGCCGCCCCAGCCCTTCGCTCCGAGCATATCCCAGTAGACTCCGTCACTGCGCCTGTAGAGGTGCGAGCGCTGGAAGGCATAGACCTTCTTCGCGTACATAAGGTAGTACTCGCTCTTTTTCATCTGTCTTGTCAGACGCGCCTTGTTTTCGCCGATGTACCTGTAGGTCACTTCGTCGGACTTTCCGCCGTAGATCTCGGAGAGGCGGACGAGCGGGCTGATGAACGGGCCGTTGCTGCAAGAATGCTTGGTGTAGTAGCCGGGGCCCCAGACGATTCCGCCGTGCTCGACGCCGTCGGAGTCGAGGGTGGTGTCCCAGCCGTCAATCACATACTCCGCGAGATACTCCGCCTTTTCGAGGTAGCTCTCCACGCCCGTAAGCTCGTAGGCCTCAATCAGCTCGCGGATGAGCCACTGCTGGTCGTCATAGACGTTCTCACGTCCCTCCACGGCCGCCTTCCCCGGGGTTGAGGAGCGGTTCACTCCATAGACCGTCCATTCCTTCGTCTGCGTGTAGGAGGTGAGGGTGTATGTGCCCTCGTACCATTTGAGGTTGCTGACAAGGTCGGAGAGGATGGAGCAGTAGGCGGCGAAATAGCTGTCGTACAGGCTCGCGTCACCGGCCTCCTTGAGAGCCGTCAGACCGTGCAGCACGGAGTTCACCGCCTCTATCGCGCTGGTGTACATCCACACGCTGCCCTTCTCCGACGATTTCGAACCGGTGAAAGGGTTGTAGTAGCGGGACATCGCCGAGCCGTCCTCGGTGAAGTAGTTCCCCCTCGCGGCGGAGACCAGGTTCATAGCCCTTGTGAGGTCGCGCTTCGCGAGGGCGACCTGCTCCTCGCGGGTGTTGTCATCGTCGTCCGGAGACGGCGTCGCCTGATTTTCCGGCGTGCTGCAGGAGACGCAGCCCGCAAGGAAGACTCCGAGCAGCGAAATGAGTATTGAAGACTTTACTGTCATTTAAGAAACTGTTTTGGAAACTGCTGCAGGGTCCGGGCAGGAAACCCGGAATAAACCCCTGCGATGACCAGGAGGTGAAAAAGGGGGATGGCTGAAAGGTTTTCCAGCCATTCCCCCGGTTGATAGCCGCTGATTATATCAAAGAAATGCTGTAAATGCTCAGCTTGTTCTCGTCATCGTTTTTATCGCCTTTGAAGACTGCGAGGGCGAGCACCACGTTCTTCCCGTTGAACTCGGAAAGGTCGTAGCTGAACGTCGCGTAAGCCTCAGGGGTGTCGGCGCCGCCGTCTTCGTGGCAGAACTTCCAGCATCCGTCCGCCGCTGCCTCACCGACAGAAGCCTTAGGGGTGATGTGCTTGACAGAGCCGTCCTCGGTGATTGCCGTGAGCTTGAAGTAGGTCTGGTTCGTGGAGCTGAAGTTGCGCGCCTTGAGAGTGAGGCTGTTGTGACCTGAGGCGATTGCGAACTTCGCGTAGAAATAGGACTGAGGATTGGTGGTGCTGACAGTCGCATTTCCGCCGTCCGTCTTCATCACGAAGCCCTCGCCTGCCTGCGGCTCATTGTCTTTCTGAACAGGCATGCAAGACCACCATCCGGCGAAATGTCCCACTGTTCTGTAAACCGCATAAGCGTCGCGATATTTCTCAGGCCCGTCGATGTCAGTCCAGCCGTCCTGCGGAAGCCCGGTAAATTCGCTGAACTCGGTGACAGGCATGGTTGAACGCACCATCTCCATGGTCATCTTATAGCCCTCGTCAAGCCCGGAGACCGCCTCGCCAGGAAGGTAGCCCCATTCCGTCGGCTGCTCTTTCGCGAACGCAAGGCGACGGAGCACGAGCTGTTTGTAATAATCGCCTGTCTCCCAGCGGTATACTCCGATTGCGATGACGACCTCCTTGTCGATGTATTTCGACAGGTCGAATTTCGCGTCAGGGTTGCTGTAATTCTGCGTAATGCAAGACTCCTGTTTTTCACCAACGAGTTCGGCGACAGGGTCAGCGGCATTGATGTCAATCACCATCACGCCCCAATGGCAAGGAGAATCATCCGTGGCGTCGTGTGTGCGATGCTTGATGGTAAGAATGCAGTTATCCGCAGTAATCTTCTTGCGGCCAGCGAGATATGAGTCGAAGTTCTCGTGGTCGGCAGGATTCTTCCAGTCACCGTCCTCCTCGCGGTTGCGAATCTGAATCGCGGTGCCCTCGTTCTGTTCCTGATGCCAGCCGTACCAGCTTGTGAATGTAGCCATATAGTCGGTTGACCAGTCGAAATGAGGATAGTTGTCGCCGTTCTTTCCGCCACGGTACTCGTTGTAGTGCCATACGTCAACCTTCTTCAGATCCTCGGCGGTCGCGCCCGGAAGAATCTCCTTCGCGCCCATACGGACGTCGGCGAGAGTCACGACGAAGTCGCCGGTGAACTGGTCCCTGGTGACGGAGCGGGTCACATCGACGCATCCGGATGCGGAGAAGACGAGAGTGTAGTCGTCAATCGTAAGCCCCTCGAAGGCATAGACGCCGTCAGCTCCGGTCTCGACAGTCTTCGCGCCGTTGAGCTTCACGGTCACGCCCGCCATCCCGGCGTCGCCGTTCCTCGAGTCGAGGCACTTTCCGGTGATCTTCGCGCTTGAGATGTACATCACGATGTCAAC
>CAVIXF010000056.1:0-11202 GCA_963646585.1 Candidatus Gastranaerophilales bacterium HUM_1
GACCTCGCCGAAAAACAAGAAAAAGGGGCTTGACTAATACTTTTTAGTCAGCCCCTTTTCCGGAGAAACTTGATATGAACTCGGAAAAGTTCGGAGTAAAATCGCCGAAAAGTTCGGAATAAGGTCACATCTTAGTGGGAGTCACGATGTTTATATGACGACAGAACTGACATTAACCGAAATTAGTTCTGACAAATTCACGTTCATCGGAAGTCAATCCATACAAATCAAATATCTTGTTCAAAATAGTATTTTCAAGTGAGGTCTTGTCCTGAATGTGCATCAATTGGCTTAACCAGCTGACAAAGAGATTGTTGTCCTCGTCAGAGATGGGCGGAAGCATCAATGGCTCGATTGCCTGAACGCTGATAAGCAAATCCCCTGTCCCTGTTTGAGGCGAGTCTTTGAGCAGGTAACGGCCCATTGAAGAATTTAATATGCAGCAGATGTATTCGATGCATTTCCCCACAGCGAAGCAGGTGCTGTCCAAGGTTAAGAATTGATGCTCATCGTATGAGAAGCGTAAGATTGAACCGACTCTTTTCCACACGATTTTATGCAGATTTAAAAAGTCCAAATACGCGCAGTTACGCAAATTGTACGGGGTGTCGCCCTGGTCGGCTCTATCCTTGATTTTGTCCCAATACTGGTCAAGATGGGTCTTGACTGCCGGGTAATCATTGATGTCAATTCGGGGAATCCTCCCTTTCACGCCATTATGGGTGTTGATGAGCCAAAGATTCGCCCAGTCATAACTGTACCGTTTAATATCCCGTCCTCTGAGAATTGGCCTTATTATCTCCGAAGTTTTTTCCCGCTCCTCATCGTCCTTACAATTTGAAAGTATCTCCTCCTTCTTTTCGGTGGTGATGATGAAGGCGTCGTTATACCCGGTCAGGATGCCGCGATATATGTTGATGTCCCACTCCCGCAAAGGCCGTCCGACCGCCTCGACCTTGCGTTTTATGCTCTGCTCGATTTCCGACAGCACCACCCAGGGGCCGCCCCCGGAGAAGGCGCGGCGGCAGCCCCAATGTTCAAGAAAATCGCTCTCTTTCCGAGCGCATCAATCGCAAGGCTTGCCCTGGCTGTGCCGGTGTCTCGGCGTATGAAATACGATATTTCCGCGAACTCTTTTTTTTATGATACGGAATTGCTTAATTTGCATTGTCAGTAAATCGATTAGACATTATGCCAACAGTATTTATCGTATTCGGATTCATTTTCAAGTTTTATTCGGATGACCATACTCCGATTCATATTCACGTCATAAAAGACAGGTGTGAAGCAAAATATAATCTGGAACCTGGTGTCACGCTGGTGTTCAATCACGGCTTCAAGAAACACGAAATATCGATGATAGAAAGCATTATTGAGGAAAATGCCGATGTCATCAAATCGAGATGGAACGAATATTTCAATGATGCGAAATAGCTATGGAAAGACATATAGTGTCGAAAGTGTGGATTGAGGACGGCAAAGTTGTCGCGAAGACAGACGACGGGCTCGTCGCGAGTTATCCGATTGCTCTATGGAAACGGCTTTCATCGGCGACCCCCGAGCAATTGAATGATTTCTACCTTTCGTATTCCGGGATCCATTGGCCTCAGCTGGACGAAGACTTGAGCTTCGAGGGGATGTTCCATTCGGCCGGATTATGCGAAAGAACCGAGACGGAGGACAGTGTCTGTTACATAGATTCATAGAGCCTGTGCAAATCCTCACAGCCGGATGTCGATGATGTTCGGGTAGTGGTCGGTCAGCTTCACGAGATAGTCGTGCATCAGACAGTCGAAGACCCTGACCTCGGCGGTGCCGGACGGGTCGTAGATGAGGCAGTGGTCAATCGCGCCAGCCTCCCGGGTCTCGCCCTTGCGGCGGCTGTCCTTGGAGTATCCGTCGTTCGGGGCGCAGATGTGATGGCCGTTGTGGTTGTCGCCGTAGACCGTGGCCGCCTTGTAGCAGGGCACATAGCCCTCCTGCGTCATCTGACGGATCGGAATCGTATTCTCCTCGCAGTTCATATCGCCCGCGACCACCACCGGGATGTCCCCGAACTTCCCCCGGATTATCTCGGCCTCAGCCATAACCAGACGGATCTGGGACGCCCGGGCCATCGTGCTCCCAGGCTGCCTGTTGTCGCCCCTCCACCAGAGATGCGTGCCGATGAGGGCGAAGACCTTCCCGTCGCTCTTCCGCTTCAGCACCGCCGAGGTGAACGACTTGGAGCCGTGGTTAGACCACCTCGCCGGGGTGTAGAGGTTGAAATTGACATAGAGCAGCTCCAGCGTCTTACGGTTGTAGAAAATCGGGGTGTTGTTCCAGTCGGAGCTTGATTCCCAGGCGATTACATAGCCCTTCTTCTCAACAGCAGGATAGAACTCCGCGTGGAAATGGGACGAATACTCCTGGAAAGTGAAGACGTCCGGCATATAGTCGGCGATGAGCCGGGCGAACTGCGGGGCGCGGACGCAGTCCCTCGGGTCTTCGCCCAGAGCCTGCCAGGCCTGCGGGATGGTGTCCTTGCTGTAATCCCAGATGTTGTCATCCAGAATGCGGAGGTCAGCCCCCTCCGCGATTTTATATTTCGCCCTGCACGCGGGGCTTTTCTGCGCATCTGCGACATTGCCGCCCAGCAGCGCGAGGACTGAGACGACTGAGAAGATTCCGAGCAACTTTTTCATAATGATGTCTTGAATATATGATGTTTACAAACTTTCTGACCGGGGGATTTTCACGGCCTCGGGGCCGGCGGGCGGAAGCCACTGCCAAGTTTCCCGCCTGCGAAACCTGAATCCCCTGAAGGACTGCGGAAGAGCCGTCCGGCGGCCGCTACTTCGGTGCGAGCCGGTAGAGCACGGCGGCGATGATTCCGTAGAGGATGTTCGGCAGCCACAGCGCCCATCCGGGCGGCAGGGTGTCCGTGTAGACGAACATCTCGCTGAACTTCATAAATAGTATGTAGGAGAAGCTCAGGGCGATGCCAAGGCCTATGTTCCAGCCTATGCCTCCCCGCCGCTTCTTCGACGACAGGGCGACCCCCATCACAGTGAGGATGAACGCGGAGAAAGGCAGCGTGAAACGCTTGTGCTTCTCGATGAGCGCGTACTTCACGTTCGCGTCGCCCCTCATCTGCTGACGGGCTATGTAGCGGTCGAGCTCGCCGTAGTTCAGCGTCTCGACCATCTTCTTCCGGACATAGAAGTCGTCTATGGTCAGCGCCAGCACCGTGTCAATCTGCTTTCCGCTGCGGATACGGTCTGTGAGGTCGTCGTAGTAGTCCCGGATGAAATAATTCTTGAGCTTCCAGCCACCGAAAGTGCTGTCCCACACCGCCGTCTCCGCCGAAAGCTTCGACACCAGACGGCTTCCGTCGAACTTCTCGAGCGTGAAACGGTAGCCGGTGTTGTTCCAGGTGCTGAACGACTCCACGAAGACGAACTCACCCGGAGATATCTGATAATGAACGTTTTTCGTGTTGGCAATATATCCGGATTTTATATATTTCCCCTCGAATTCGACCCTCGTCTTGTTCGCCTCCGGGATGACGAAGAGATTGAGACAGAGCGACAGAGCGCAGATCAGGGCGGCCGCCGCCATATACGGGACCATCATCCTGTGAAAGCTGATCCCGCAGCTGAGAATCGCCACGATCTCCGAGTTCGCCGCCATCTTCGAAGTGAAGAATATCACCGTAATGAACACGAACAGAGGCGAGAACATATTCATAAAATACGGAATGAAATTCATATAGTAGTCGAAGATTATGGCCTTGAGCGGAGCCTCCTTCGCGACGAAATTGTCGATTTTCTCGCTTATGTCGAATATTATGACGATGCCGATGATGAGAATGAGCGCGACGAAGAAAGTCAGGATGAATTTCCTGAATATGTAGATGTCGAGTTTCTTTGGTTTGAGCGAAAATTCCATCGTCGAGAGTTTATTCCTTTGATATATGCCTTGAGGACAATGTCCGGTTCATCAGAGCCTCGTCATTATCTTCTTGACCGTCACGTCCTTCCACGCCGCGTAGTCCCCCGCCGCGATGTGCTCCCGGGCGGTGCGCACGAGGTCGAGGTAGAACGCGAGATTGTGCTCCGAGGCAATCTGAGCCGCGAAAATCTCCCCCGCTATGAAGAGGTGGCGGAGATATGCCTTCGTATAGTAATGGTCGACAAAGGATGTGCCGTCCGGGTCGAGCTCGGAGAAGTCGTCGGCCCATTTGAGATTGCGCATATTCATAATCCCGTTCCAGGTGAACAGCATCCCGTTGCGTCCGTTGCGGGTCGGCATCACGCAGTCGAACATATCCACGCCCCTCGCGATTCCTTCGAGGATGTTCGCCGGAGTCCCCACGCCCATAAGATAGCGCGGACGGTCCTGAGGAAGCATAGGGCAGACGAGTTCGAGCATCTCGTACATCTTCTCGGTCGGCTCCCCCACCGCAAGCCCGCCGATGGCGTAGCCCTCGCGGTCGAACTTCGCCGCGTGCTCCACCGCCGCCCTGCGCAGGTCGGGATAGACGCAGCCCTGGATTATCGGGAAGACCGTCTGGGAGTAGCCGTAGAGCGGTTCGGTCTCGTCAAAATGCTTGAGATAGCGCTCCAGCCAGCTCTGTGTCAGCTTCAGCGACTTCTTCGCATACTCGTAGGGCGCGTCGCCCGGACAGCACTCGTCGAGAGCCATCATTATGTCCGCCCCGATGATTCTCTGCGTGTCGACATTGTTCTCCGGAGTGAAACTGTGCTTCGACCCGTCGATGTGCGAGCGGAAAGTGCATCCCTCCGGGGTGAGCTTGCGCATCTGGGTGAGCGAGAAGACCTGGAATCCGCCGCTGTCGGTGAGAATCGGCCTGTCCCAGTGCTCGAAGCGGTGGAGACCGCCGGCCTTGCGGAGAATCTCCAGACCTGGGCGCAGGTAGAGATGGTAGGTGTTGCCGAGTATGATTTCGGCCTTTATGTCATCGACCAGGTCCCTGTGATACACCCCCTTGACCGAGCCGACCGTGCCCACGGGCATAAAAATCGGAGTCCGAATCTCTCCGTGGCCCGTCGTGATCGTCCCGCACCGCGCCGATGAGCCGGGGTCTTTCGCCGTAAGTCTGAATTTCATATTCCTCCGTGTAAAGAATCCTCAAAAACGCCGTCAAAGATAGCAAAAACTTGGCAGGAATTGAAAACAACTTCGTACCTTTGCCTGTCACGGCGGCTTCCGGAAGCCCCGGGGCGCATCAAAGGACAACCAACAAAACCACAATATGAACAAGAACATCAAAATCAGGCTCATCGTAATGAACATCCTGCAATGGGCGATCTGGGGGGCATATCTCACGTCTATGGGCAACTACCTCGTGCAGGTGGGGCTCGGAAGCAGAATCGGGCTGTTCTACGCGATGCAGGGCATAGTCTCCATATTTATGCCGGCCCTTATGGGAATAGTGGCGGACAAGTGGCTCGGAGCGGTCAAGTCTCTCGCACTCTGCCAGTTCATAGCCGGAGCCGCGATGCTCGGGGCCGGGCTTTACGCCGCAGGAGTCGAATCAGCCGCGGCGGCCACCGGAGCAGCAGGGGCCGAACTGACGAAACTCATCGCCGGGACGTTCAACTTCCCTGTGTTCATCGCCCTCTACACGCTCAGCGTGGCGTTCTATATGCCGACCATAGCCCTCTCCAACTCCACGGCATACGGCATACTCGAACAGAACGGCGGCGACACGGTCAGGGATTTCCCGCCGATCCGGGTGTTCGGCACGGTGGGCTTCATAGCCAGTATGTGGATTATGAACTTCTGCAAGACCGGGGCGGGCGTCTCTTTCCAGCACACATATCACCAGTTCATAATCTCCGGGGCGATAGGTCTCGCGCTCACGCTCTACTGTTTCACTCTCCCGTCCATAAAGAAAGCTCCGGCCGCCGGGCAGTCATTCTCCGACGCCCTCGGACTCAGCGCGTTCAAGCTGTTTAAGGACAAGCAGATGGCATTCTTCTTCATCTTCTCGATGCTGCTCGGCGTAGCGCTCCAGATAACCAACGGCTATGCGACTCCGTTCATCTCCCATTTCCAGGGGCTTGAGGGATTCACCGACTCCTGGGGCGCGAAGAACGCCACGGCGATATATTCCATCTCCCAGATTGCCGAGACTCTCGGAATCCTCCTCATCCCGTTCGTGATGAAGAAGTTCGGCATCAAGAACGTGATGCTCATCGCGATGATGGCGTGGGTCCTGCGCTTCGGGCTGTTCGGGCTCGGGGACACGGGCAGCGGCGTGTGGATGCTCATCCTCTCCTGCGTCGTCTACGGCGTGGCCTTCGACTTCTTCAACATCTCCGGTTCGCTCTATGTCAATGAAAGGACCTCCGGAGCCGTGCAGAACAGCGCGCAGGGGCTGTTTATGCTGATGACCAACGGAATCGGCGCGACCGTGGGCACGCTCAGCGCACAGGCCGTAGTGAACCGTTTCACCCACTCCGAAACAGTCCTCATCGACGGGACGGAGCGCGTCTTCACGATGGGGAACGAACTCGCCTGCGGCATAGACGGCTGGTCGGCCTGCTGGTACATCTTCGCCGCCTACGCCCTCGTCGTCGCCATCCTCTTCCTCCTGCTCTTCAAAGCGCCCGACAAGAACGCCCCGAAGCTGGTGTGAGACTATGCGGAGCATCCTGATTTTCCTTGCGGTTTCAGGGCTCGCGGCGTCGGGGCTCGCGGCCGCTTCGTGCGGGGACACGGTGTCTTCAAGGCTGGACGAGATTGAAAGATATGTCGATGATTATCCCTCGCAGGCGCTTTCTTCGCTGGATTCGATTCCGCAGAAAGAACTGAACACCCGCAGGGCACGGGCGAAGTACGCCCTGCTGAAATCGGCCGCTCTTGAAAGGAACAATGTCAAGGTGTTGTCCGACAGCATAATCACTCCTGCGCTGAACTACTACGACGCTTTCGGCTCGGATGACGACAAATTGAACGCGTATTACTACCGAGGACTGATTTCCTACCACACGGGCGACTACGACGAAGCGATGGCCTGGTTCGCCAAGGCAAGACGCTACGCCGGCGATGCCGCAGACAAGGCGACAGCGGCGTCGCTGTACGACAAACTCGGGCTGATTTATGGCTTCATATTCGACAAAGACAGGTCACGAGAGAGTTTCGACCTCGCGTCACAGGCCTGTCTCGACGCCGCCGACACGTCCGGGTACATAGACGAAATCGGAAATGCGATGAGCCTCTGCGTCGCTGCGGAGGATTATGAAGCGGCGCGGCGTTACGACGACGCCATCCGCGAAGTCATCGACAAGGCGGACGACCGTCAGATGTGCGAGTACCTCGCGAACAGAATATTCATAGCTCTGAATGACGGGACAATCACACGGGAGCAGATAGAAGAATATGAGAAGGCTTTTCCGGACAGTCTCGTCTGGTGGGGCGCGGTGGCGTGGGGATATGCCGGCCTCGGGAAACCAGAAAAGGCGCTGGACATTATGACGCGTATTCCAGTCAAAGATATTGATTCTACAGACTTGCCGGCCTACTGGTATCTGATGTCGGATCTTTATGCCGGAGTCGGCGATTACCGCTCCGCCTTCGAGTGTGACCGGAGATACTCCGCCGCAGAATACGAACATACCACGCAGGCGTTCCGGTCTGACATCAAGGACATCGGTTCGGGAATGCAGGCGGCGATGCTGACGCAGAAACACCGCTACCGGATGCTGATTACGGTTCTATGCTCAATAATCTCAGGAATTCTGTCGATTGTTTCAATCACGCTCCTGCTGCGGAAGCTGCGGCGTCGTACCGACGAGCGCAGACGGGCGGAGGAAGAGGCGGCTTCAGCGCGAGAGATGCTTGAAAAGGCGCAGATGGAGCTGGACTGTCTCAACGCCCTCAGGGAGGACAGGAGCAAATCGCTGACAGCCGAAACAATCCGGGCGATTGATGAACGGCTGGAAGTGCTGAACGACTGCGTCAGAAGCGTGATGTCAGGATACGGCTCTGATGCCGTCCGACATCTCAATTCGCTTATGAGCGACCGGGAGCATTTCCTGTCATCAACTCGTGAGATGTTCCTGCTCTCGCACATCGATTTCATCCGACGGCTTCAGGCGGCCGGTCTGAACCGCACGGAGATATCCGTATGCTGCCTCATCGCACTCGGGTTCAGCGGGAAGGAGCTTTCCGGCTATATGGGGCTTCAGAACAGCACCTACAGAAACAAGGTGTACGCTATGCGCAAGAAACTCGGCCTGAAGGACGACAACCGGGAACTGGCGACCATTCTGAAAGAGATGCTGCGCAGCTGAATCGCCGAAAAAGTGTGAGGGCATATGACAGACACCCTCGTGCAAGTGTCACTTTCCGCCCGTCATCCAAGATTTCAATCCGGCAAATAACACATTGTCCCACAATACATTCCGTCGTACCGCATAAAATGGTGGAAGTGCTCCTGCGTGCAGGTGTATCCATATAAACAATTATCCCACAACTTGTTACCGGCAGTGACACTTTATTTTTGCGAAATCCGTCTTCGGTTCATACTTTTGCCGGCACAATCGATAACACTAAAATTATGAACACAAGAACATTTCTACTGATTCTGCCGCTGTGTCTGGCGGCATTGTCCTGCTCGAAGGAACAGAAAATCAATTACGAGATGGCCGAGACCGTGGCTGTCATCGACGAAAATTCCGCCTTGAAGAATTTCTCCATCGCCCTGTCAAAGGCCGTATGCTCGGAACAATGTGTACGCGAGTTTCTTAAAAGGGAGGCTCTCAAGCAGATAGACAATGACTACGATGTATTTTATCCCTATGTTAAGGATTTAAGCGTCGATTCGGAGCGCAGTTTCGCCGATGTTATGGTTCAGTATCTTGACTGCGACATCAGTGAAATAGAAACTGCCGTACCGACGCTCACCATTCTTGTGCCGGACTTGACGTGGATTGATTCTGATGGTTTCTGCGCCGCGAGATGGGACACGACGGACCAACGGGCGGCGGTGACCTACAAAAAAGCGAAGACATCCGACAAGGAACTCTTCGTGAACGGATATTCCCTCGGGAATATTGAAAGCGGGGCAATCCCGGGTGGAACGGTATTGGTCGTGAAATCGAACGAGAGGATAGTCGCCGACACACCCACAAAAGGGGGAGAGACAACATTCCGTTTCGTCGATGACATATTCGATGCATCTAAAAATGTCCCGGAGACCAAGAATGTACGCTACACCGGACGCTACACAAAAGACTGGATTGCCGGCCAGAGCATTGAAGACAGTTCCGACGAAATTACGGCCAAGGCCTTAAATGACCTGAACCCGGACATCATCAAAGCCTATAAACTTTTCAAGAACAACCGCAACGCCTGCCATAACGACTATATCTACTATGGAATGACAGGAGACGGGAAACAGGGACGGCTGAATACTGACGTGATTCCGACATTGGTCAGATTCAAGATTAATCCGAACGCCTTTGATGCCTTATTTGACGATACCGCAGATGGAAGCGAGAGGAATTTCAGCGATGTCCTCGATAAAGATGACAATGGAGGGAAGAACAGCGAGCCTACCACCAATGAAATTTATGACGCGCTGTGGGCCAATGGAGCTCTTGAAATCGGCATAGAGGTATATGGAAGAGATGATAACGGCAACACCTATACCATAAACACCAAATTCTTCGATGTGAAAGCGAAGGATCTGTTTACCGTAAGAGAACAGTCTATCACAAGGGAAAGATGGGGCTCCACGATGGTAAAATGGTATGTCACCTGGCAATACAAGATGAGCACCCGTGACAACACAACATTGGCGTCAAAGTGGTACTATCTTGACACGCCTGTCGAACTGCTGACTTGGGATTTGTTGAAAAACTCATCCTACTATGTGAGAGCATACGAAGTCGACTCAAAGGCGGAAATAAGCAAAACGATATCTTTCTCCACAAAACACGGGAATCAGCAGAACGGGAAAGTCGAGATATCCGGCAGCTATGAGGACTATGTTACGGTAAAGAACGAACTTGGGTGGTCAAGTTCAGATGAAATATCTTCCTCTCAATCATATACCGTGAAATGGAAAGAGGACAACGATGATATGGGTTCGTTCTATGTAAGATATGCTGACAACTGCATAACTAAAGAGGCCGGGACAAATGTCTATACAGTCCGTTCATACAGTTCAGGAACCCGATTCACGTGCACAATCCTGCCGTATGTATATTAGAAGCCGGTTTGAAATGATTCTCAGTCATAGTTCCGTTAATACATCGAATATGCGACGACATATCATTTATTGCATCCTTGCAGCATTGCTGCTGCTTCCGTCGGAGGGCTGCCAGAAGAAAGACGTAAGCGAGTACTACATATCTTTGAGGCGCGGCGACAGCATAATCACGCTATATGGTCAGGACACGGAAGTCACAGCCGCGGTTGACTACATTGAAAGCGTTCTCATACCACATTTCAAAGCCAGCCACGGCGACATAGTCGGACGGAAGTTTACGATAGAGTCTGACAACGGACAGGCGAGCGACGAAGAGGCGATGCTGCGCCTGAGCTCCCTTGCCGAAGATTTATTCCACACTGAATATCTCGGGAACGAGCGCATCAAGGAACTCGGGGAGGACAGAACCGGAGCTTTTTCTCTGTGCTATGTACTCAATCTGGCCTGTCATTCTTTCATCGACCACCGTCATTCGCCGGATATGAAAGAATATCGCATATATTTCAATTACATCGGTTCGATACCGGACTCGATGAAACATCAGTATGAGGATCTGCTCTTAAAGCAAAACAGCCGCTAATACTCCACCTTGTCGTCCTTGCTCTCCCACAGGCGGAACGTCTCAAGAGCCTCGTCGCGCAGCAGCGGCACGGCCGGAAGATGACGCTCCTCCTGCGGGAGGGCGAGTTCTTCGTATATGAACGAATCGTCGAAACCGGCGTCCTTCGCGTCCGTCTTCGTGCAGGCGTAGTGAATCTTCGAAAGTCTCGCCCAGTAGATGGCGCCGAGGCACATCGGGCAAGGCTCACAGGAGGTGTAGATCTCGCAGCCGCTCAGGTTGAACGTGCCGAGCAGCTTCGCCGCCTTCCTGATGGCATTCACCTCGGCGTGCGCCGTCGGGTCGTTGTCCGGGGTGACACTGTTCGCCCCGGAGGCGATGATTTCCCCGTTCCTGGTGATGACCGCGCCGAACGGGC